>JACQVU010000389.1 GCA_016209585.1 Planctomycetota bacterium | reverse complement strand
GGCCTGCTGATGGAGAGCGGCGCGCCCACGGTCGCTTTCGGGCCGGGGCTGCACGTGATCGCCAGCCGCGGGTGGGGCGGGGAAGCGCCGGCGGCCGATAGCCCCGCGCTCTGGCCGCGCGAGCGCCGGTTGCGGGCGCTGCTGGCGCCGCTGTTCGCCGAATCGCCACGCCCGGCGCCGGAGCAACTGGCGGCCGCGGCGGCGACGCACGAGAACGAGGGCGACCCGAAGGCGGGTATCTGTCTTCATCTGCCCGCGCTGGCGTACGGCACGGTGTCGACGTCGATCGTGGAAATGGACCTCCCCGCCGCCGACGGGCGCTGGCGCGGCCGGTGGCTTTTCTCTTCCGGCCCGCCTTGCGCGGCGCCGCTGGTGGAGGTGGCGAAACCGGTCTAGCGCCGCCGCTTTGCCAGGCAGGCCCACATCGGAATGGAGGGCGGGCCGCCGTTGCCCATGCCCTCGTACCGCCGCAAACTTGCGATGTCGAAATGGGGCGCCAACGCGGCGCGGATTTCCTTCGCCGTGAGGCACAGCGGGCCGCGGGTGGGGTCGGCGCGGTCGCTGAAGGCGCGCAGGAAGAGTTGCCCGCCGGGGCGCAAGACGCGGGCGACCTCCGCGGCGTAGCGCGCGCGGTCGGGCGGGGCGACGTGGTGGAAGCAGCCGCGGTCGTTGGCGAAGCCGAAAGCGCCGGCGCGAAAGGGCAGGCGCAGCGCGTCCGCGCGGCGCAGGCGGACCTTGGCGCCGAGGAGGCGCGCCAGTTTCGCGGCGCGGGAGAGCGCCTGGCGCGAAATGTCGACGCCCGTCACCTCGAATCCCGCCAGCGCCAGGAAGACGGCCTCCGTCCCCTGCCCGCAGCCCACGTCCAGCGCGCGGCAGCGCGAGACGATCTCGTTGCGGACGAGGTCGAAAAGCCCCGGCTCCGCCGCCCCCGAATGCCAGGGCAGGCGGCCCGTGCCGCGCGCCCGGTAGAGCGAGTCCCAGGGGATGTGGTCGGCCATGCGGCGGCGCCCTTCCTGCGCCTGGCGGAAATTTCCCGACGCGCCGTATATACGCGGAGCCGCGGCTGAGGCGCAAGCCGGAATCGACCATCGCCGGAGGTCGAGATCGACTACCATGCGTTCCGGCTGCGAGATGCGCCGGTGGCGATCTTTCCGCCCGGCGAGCCCGTGTCGAACCGGCCGTGCCATCAGCGTAACCCCAAGGCGACGGCGTACGCGCCGCCCCGATGCCCACTCACCTTCGCGCGTTCTTCGCCGTTCCCCTCGATGTCGCGTTGCGACCGGCGCTGGCGCGGGCGACGGAAGCGCTCGGCCGCGTGCCCGGCGCGAAACTGACCCCCGTTCCCCCCGGCAACGTGCATCTCACGCTCTGCTTCCTTGGCGACGTGCCCGTCAACGACGTGCCCGACCTGGTCGCGGCCGCGCGGAGCGGCCTCGCCGGCGCGGGGCCGTTCGACGCCCGACTCGCCGGCGTCGGAGCCTTCCCCTCGCCGGAACGCCCGCGGGTCATCTTCGTCGGCGTCCCCGACGCGGCCGGCGGGGTCTTCATCGCCGCTCTCGCCGACCGGTTGCTCAACGCCCTCCGTCCGGTGGCGCGGCTGAAGCGGGAGAAGTCGTTCACGGCGCACGCGACCATCGCGCGGGTGAAGGTCGCGGCGCCCGCGCTGGGCGCGTTTCTCAACGACTGGCGCGCGACCGAGTTCGGCCTCACCCGTGTCAGGGAAGTCACGCTCTTCCAAAGCGAGTTGCGCCCCGGCGGGCCCCTCTATTCCCCCCTGGCGACCCTGCCGCTGGGGTGACGGGGGGCGGAGGCTGGATACTTGGTCCACACGGATCGGGGGGGACGTCCGCGGTTTTCGTTCGCGGTCGTTCGCCCCGTTGCGGAGATCGGGATCCGGATGGTATCGTCCCGCGACGCCGCGGTGAGGGCGCGGAAACTCAACATGGCGAAGCGAAACCCTCCAGTCCCCACAGGCCCAAGCCTGTACGAGAGCCATAAGCGCGCCGTGGCGCGGGACGAGCAGGTTCGCGAGAGGCGTATCCGTCGACAGCACGCGCTGTTCATTCCGAAACTGGTGCGCGAGGCGGCGCGAAGCAACCTGCTGGCCGGCGCCGACCAGGATCGCGCGTACGCCATCGCCCTCCGCTGGGCCGATCTCGACCTGTCGGGGCAGATACTCGGTGAGAAGGAGACGGCGATCGACACCCAGTTTCTCGATCAGGTGTTTGGCGAAGGGCTTGGATATCGCGTGAAAACCACCAGCCCGAACGCGTGGCACCTGGAGCACAAGTTTTCCGTCCCTGGGGTGGGAACGGCGGACGCGGCGCTGGGAGACTTCCCCGCGGCTGATACGCCCACCGCGGTCATTGAACTCAAGGACGCCAGGACCGACCTAGATCGCGACCGGTCCAACGGCCGCACCGCCGTTCAGCAGTGCTGGGACTACTTGAACGCGCTTCCCGGTTGCACGTGGGGCATCGTGTCGAACTTCAGGACCATCCGCCTCTATCATCGCGCTAAAGGGACGCTCACCTACGAGGAGTTCACGCTCCAGGAGATGCGCGATCGGGCGCGGTTCCGGGAGTTTTACTGTCTGTTCGGGCGCGGCGGGCTGCTGCGATCCGCGCGGGGGCAAACGCCGCGGGCGGCGGCGCTCTTCCTGAAAACACTGGAGCGCCAGAAAGAGGTCGGGGACGAGTTGTATCGAGAATACCAGTGGCGCCGGCTCGAACTCATCGAGCACCTCCATGGCCGGGGACAGTCGCTTGACGAGGCGATCCGCGTCGCCCAGAAACTGCTCGACCGCGTCATCTTCATCGCCTTTTGCGAAGATCGCGGGCTGCTGCCCGAGAACGTGTTGGAAACGACGCGCACGGACGTGCGCCCATACAGCCGCGCGAAGAATCCGGGGTGGGAGAACTTCCTCGATCTCTTCCGCGCCGTCGACCAAGGCGCGCGGGGCAAGTGGGAGATCTCGGCGTACAACGGCGGCTTGTTCGCGCCCGACCCCGCCATAGACGATCTCGAACTGGACGACAAGAAGTGGACGAACGCCTTCGCGGGCTTCGGCGAATACGATTTCTCCGAGGAAGTCACCGTGGAGGTTCTCGGACGACTGTTCGAACGGTCCATCACCGAACTCGAAAAACTGCGCGTCGGCGGACTCTTCGCGCTGAAGGCGAACATCGAACGCGAAAACGGACACGGGCATGCCTCGCGCGCGAAGGCGACAGGAGAGACCAAGAGCGCCGGCGGCATGGGCGATGGCGACGCGGCTTCGTCACCCGGAATGCCCAAAAGCCCTCAACGAAAGCGCTTCGGCATCTATTACACGCCCCCTGCGTTCACGGCGCTGATTGTCGAGCGAACGCTTGACGCCATCGTGGCCGAGCGCTTTTCCGCCCTGAAGGAGTCTCACGAAGTCGATCCCGACGACAAACGCGAGCAGGACCCGCGTCGCCTTCTCGCCTACTGGTCCGCCTGCCTGGAGACGCTCAAGACAATCACGGTGTGCGACCCCGCATGCGGCAGTGGCGCGTTTCTCATTCGCGCGTACGACGCGCTCGACGCCCATTACAAGGCCGTGGCGCATGGCTTGGCGGGGGCCGGAATGCCGGAGGCGGAGATCGGCGCGCTGACGGAGTCGATCCCGGACCTCATCCTGAAGCACAACCTCTACGGCGTGGACCTGTCGCTTGAAGCGGTGGAGATCACGCAACTTGCCCTGTGGATAAGGTCGGCCCGCGTCGGAAAGACCCTTGCCGACCTCTCGACCCACGTCGTTCGCGGAAACAGCCTCGTCGCCGATCCAGCCGTGGACCCTCACGCTCTCGACTGGCGAAAGGCGTTCCCCACCGTTTTCGGCGAGAACGGCGCCGGGGGGTTCACGTGCGTCGTCGGGAACCCGCCGTGGGAACGAATCAAGGTGCAAGACCGGGAGTTCTTCTCCCTCACCGACCCCGACACGGCTGAAGCCGTCAACGCCGCGGAGCGCAAGCAGCGGATCGCCGCCATGCCGGAAACCAACGGTGATCTGCATACCTCTTACCTCGCCGCCCGGGAGACGGCACAAGAGATGCTCGACTACGCCCGCGGCTCCGGGCGTTACCCGCTCACGGGCAAGGGAGACGTGAACCTGTACATGCTCTTCGCCGAGTTGGCCCGATCGCTCGTCGCGCCCGACGGCATCGCGGGCGTCCTCGTGCCTTCGGGTATCGCCACCGACGACACCACCAAAGAGTTCTTCAACGACCTGATGGACACCCGGCGGCTGGTGTCGCTCTACGACTTCGAAAACAAGGAGGGGCACTTCGAGGACGTGCACCGCTCTTTCAAATTCACCGCGCTCGTCTTCGGTGGTGAAACGAGGAAGACCGAGCAGGCGGACTTCGTCTTCTTCGCGCGCGGCGTGGAGGAAACCGAATCTCGACACCGCCAGCGGCACATCCCCCTCACCGCCGCGGACATGGCGTTGTTCAACCCCAACACGAAAACCTGCCCGATCTTCCGCACGCGGCGCGACGCGGAACTGACGCGCGCGATCTACCGGCGCGTGCCTATTCTGATCGACGAGCATCGCAAGCGGGGCGGAAACCCGTGGGGAATTCAGTTCCTCCGGATGTTCGATCAGACCAACGATGCCGCGTGCTTCCTGGACGGCGACGCTTGGGGAAAGGCGGGGTACAAGAGGCGCGGCAACGTGTACGTCAAGGGCAGGAAGAAGGCCTTGCCGCTCTATGAAGCGAAGATGGTGCAAGCCTTCGATCACCGGGCCGCGAGCGTGGTGGTGGAGGAGGAAAATTGGATGCGGCAGGGCCAGAAAGACCAGACCTCCCTCGTGCAGCACAAGAACCCCGAGTTCTCCGTGCTGCCAAGGTGGTGGGTCGATGCCACCAAAGTCAGCGATGCCTATGGTGGCGGCGCGCGCGAGTGGCTTCTGGTATTCAAGGACGTCACCAGCGCGACGAACGAGCGAACGATGATCGCGTCGTTCCTCCCCTGGGTCGCCGTGGTCAACTCCGCGCCGATACTCCTGCCGGCCGAAGGCACTCACCCGCGTCTCGAGTGCTGCCTGTTGGCGAACATGAATTCGTTGGTCTACGACTTCGTCGCCCGGCAGAAAGTCGGAAGCGTTCACCTCAACTTCTTCATCGTCCAGCAACTCCCCACGCTCTCTCCCGACGCTTACGCCGAGAAATGCCCGTGGTCCAAGCGCGAAACGCTTGAGCACTGGATCAGCGAGCGCGTGTTGAAACTCACGTGCGCCGCGGACGACATGATTCCGCTGGCGAACGCCTGCGGGTTCACCGGCTCGCGGGGCGACGGCGTGCACCTCTGGAAAGAGGCGGAGCGCGCCGCGATTCGCGCGGAACTCGATGCCGCGTATTTCATCCTCTACGGGATCGAGCGCCCCGACGTTGAGCACGTGCTCTCCACGTTCTCCGGCGTCGGCTTCAAACCACCGGACGAGCGCGCCGGAAAAGGCGCGGCGTGGTCGCGCGGCGGAATCGGCGAGTTGACGCTCGAAGCCTTCGACCGGCTCACGAACGGCGCGTGACCGCCTTCGCCTCGAAAGATCGTCTTTCCCCGATACCGCGGGCGCTTGGCGGCCTCTCGTTCCCGGCCCGCGCCGGCCGACCGCCGGCGACGAGGCGCCACTGAGGGGGTTTCAGGCGCGCGCGCCGCGTTCTCACCGCGGGCCGCTCCCCCCGCGTCGTCTCGCGGCTTCCCGCTGGCGAGCCTGCCGCTGGCGTGACGGGGGGGCGGAGACATTTGGAGGCGCGAGGTGAGGGATGAGATGGAGGCGGGAAACGATGTTCCGTGGTCGTTCACCCCGCACCCAACATCCCGCACCCGGTTGAGTTCGGGTAGCGCAGTGGATAAAAAGAGAAATAAGTGGATTGAATGCCTGCCGGAGATTACGCTCTCCGCCCGGAAGTCCAAAAAAAAGGCACTATGAACCGCGTTTCCTGCTCACTCTTGGTGGCGGCTCTTCTGTTCGCCGGCCTGCGCGTGGCCTTTGCCACCGGCGACGACCCCGGCTTCATCACCTACCAGGGCCGGCTGACCGACACCGTCGGCACGCCGCTGACCGGAAGTTACGACTTCCGGTTCTCGGTCTACCTCGAGGCCACCAGCGGGGAACCGCTCTGGCTGGAGGAGCACCCCGCGGTGGCGGTGGAAGACGGTTTCTATCGTGCCGACCTGGGCAAGGCGACGCCCATCAACCGCGAGGCGTTCGGGTCGGGCGCGCTCTTCCTGGCGGTCGAGGTGCGCCGCTCGGGGCAGGACGCGTACGACGCGCTCGACCCGCGCGTCGCCATGGGTCACGTGCCGTTCGCCTACAACGCCCGGATGCTCGATGGCGAGGGGGCCGACTACTACTTGAACGCGGCCAACCTCGCCGGCGCGCTGGCGGACGCGCGGCTTTCCGCCAACGTCACGCTGCAAGGCAACGCCGTTAACGGCCCCAACCAACTGGCGCGGCTGGACGGTTCCGGCGCGCTGCCGGCCGTCAGCGGGGCGAACCTGACGGGTCTCAACTACCTGCCGCTCGCGGGCGGCACGCTGGCGGGGCCGGTGACCTTTGCCAGCGGGCAGGTCTTCGCGGGCAGCGGCTCCGAATTGACGAACCTCAACCCCGCGAACATCACGGCGGGGGCGTTCACCGGAACGTTCGAGGGCGACGGCTCCGGGCTTGCGAGCGTGGACGCCGCGACGTTGGGGGGCAACTCAGCCGAGTCTTTCCGGGATGCGAGCAACTTGAACGTCGGCGCCGTCGCTGACGCGCTGCTGTCGGCGAACGTCACGCTCGCGGGCAACGCCTTCAACGGGCCTTCGCAACTGCTGCAACTGGACGGGGCGGGCGCGCTTCCGGCGCTGGACGGCTCGGCGCTGACCAACCTGCCGGGCGGCGGGGGGACTCCCGGGGGCGTGCCGGCGGGGGGCATCGTGTACGCCTC
>JACQVU010000410.1 GCA_016209585.1 Planctomycetota bacterium | reverse complement strand
CGCCACCGTGACCCGCGCCGGCGCGGCTGGGGAGCGCGGGGCGGCGGCCGGGGCCGAGCCGGCGCGGGTCTCGGTGGCGCGGGTGGAGGAAGCGCCCCGCCCGCGTTTCGTGCGGCAGAGCGGCGTGACGCGCCCGAAGAAGACGCTGCGGCTGACCTCCGAGGTGGGCGGGCGGGTGGTGCGCCGGCCCTACGGCGAGAACGAGACCACCGGCGCCGAGCGCGGCGACGTGCTGTACGAGGTGGCCTTCGTGGACACCGCCATCACCGTCGCACCGGGGTGGCGGATCGTGAAGTTGTATTACGAGGTGGGCGAGACCATCCGCCCGTTCACGCTGGTCGCCGACCTGATCAACTACGACACGGTCATCCTGGACTTCCAGGTGACGCAGGCGCAGCGGGCCACGCTGGAGGCGCTGCCCGAGACGGCGCGCGTCGTGCGCTTCACCGCGGTGGGGCTGGAGGAGCCTGGCAAAGGCGGCCGGCCGCGCCCGCGGGAGTTCGAGGCCCGCATCGCGCGCCTCTTCCCCACGGTGGACCCCGCCACGCGCAAGTATCGCGTGGAGGCCGAGTACCACAACCCCGAGGGCGCGCCGGCGGCGGTGGGGCCCGACCTGCTGGTGGAGTGCGCGGTGCTGCTCTCTCGGGAGCCGGCGCTGCGCCTTCCGGCGGGCGCGGTGCGCGAGGAGTTCCACCAGGCCTTCTGCTACGCGGTGGACCCGGACCCGGCGGGTGGCTTCGTGGCCCGCGCCTGCGCGATAGAGGTCGCCGGCGACCATACCGACCAGCACTTCCTGTTCGTCGAGCGGCTGCTGCCGGTCACCGGGCGCGCGCTGCGCGCCGGCGACCTGGTGGTGACCGAGGGGCTGGAGCGCATGCGGGACGGGGCGCCGGTGGTTTTCGCGCCGCCGGCCGCGCCCGCTCCGGCCGGCGGGGGACCGGGGGCGGATGCGGCGCGCGATTGATCTCTTCATCGACCAGGTGGTGCTGGTCAACGTCGGGTTCGTGGTGCTCTGCCTCCTGGGGGCGTGGGCGCTGTGGTCGACGCCGGTCGAGGAGTATCCCAACGTTTCGTTCGATCAGGCGGCCATCACCTGCGTGCGCCTGGGGGCGTCGCCGGAGGAGATGGACGTGGAGGTGGCGCGCCGGATCGAGGAAGAGATCGACGACGTGGCCGGGGTGGAGTGGATCAAGTCCACGGCCTCCAACGAGCGCGCCGGAATCCTCGTGAAGTTCCGCGAGAACGCCGCCGACATCGAACGCTGCTTCCGCGACCTCCAGACGGAACTGGACAAGGTGACGGGACTGCCCAGGGACCTCCAGGAGAGGCCCTTCATCACCCGCATCGAACTCAACGAGATCGCGCCGACCATCGTCGTCACCGTGGGCGGCGACTACGAAAACCACGTGCTGGTGGCGGTGGCCGAACAGGTCCGCGATGAACTGAAACGGATCCCCGGCGTGGCCCGCGTGACGCTGCGCGGCGACCAGCGCCGCGAGGTGCGCGTGAACCTCGTCCGCGACGCCCTCGAGGCCCACGGCCTCACCGCGGCCGACGTCGGCGCGGCCGTCGCCGCCCGCAACTTCAACCTCCCGGCCGGGGCGTTGCGCGCCGGCGACGCCGAGTTCATGGTTCGCGTCGCCGGCAAGGTCGACCAGGGCGGCGACCTGGCCTCCACCGTCATCCGCAAGGACCCCGCCGGCCACCACCTGCGCCTCAGCGACGTGGCCGACCTCGAAGCCGGCTACCGCAAGGAACTGGTCGTCACCCAGGTCGACGGCCGCCGCTCCGTCACCATGGGCGTCGTCAAGGAAGAGTCCGGCAACGCCCTCACCATCGTGCCCGAGGTCCGCCGCATCCTGGCCGCCTGGGAACGGCGCGCGCCGCCCGGCGTCAGCCTGGGCACGTTCTACGACACCTCGAAGCGCATCCGCGAGCGCATGAACGTGCTGGGCTGGAACCTGCTGCTCGGCGCCGCGCTCGTGCTGATCATCCTGTGGACGTTCATCGGCCTGCGGAACTCCATCCTGGCCGTAATCGGCGTTCCCTTCTCGTTCCTCGTCGCCTTGGTCTTCATGCAGATGAGCGGCGATTCCGTCAACACCATCAGCGTCTTCGCGTTCGTCTTCCTCTCCGGCCTTATCGTCGACGATGCCATCGTCACGCTGGAGAACATCTACCGCCACGTCGAAATGGGCAAGCCGCTGCGCCAGGCGGCGGCCGACGGCGCGGCCGAGGTGGCCGTGCCCGTGATCTCCGCCGCGCTCACCACCGTGGCGGCCTTCCTGCCCTTGCTCCTGATGACCGGGTCCACGGGGAAGTTCTTCGCGATCATCCCGCGCTGCGTCACCTACGCCCTGCTGGCCTCGCTCTTAGAGTGTCTGGTCATGCTGCCGTGCCACGCGGTGGACTTCGGCCCGCGCGTCGCCCGCCCCTACGGCGACTTCAAGGTGCTGGGCGTCACGCTGCGCGCCTACCAGACGCTCCTGAAGTTCTGCCTCGCGCGGCCCTACGCCGTCACCCTCGGCGCGCTCGTGGTGGCCGGCGCCGCCGCCGCCGTGATGTGGATGGTGCCCTGGGAACTCTTCCCCTCCGACGCCCAGGCTTTCTTCGTCAACGTGCGCCTCCCGGCCGGCACGGCGCTGGAACGGACCGACGAGGTCACCGCGCGCCTCGACGCCTGCCTCGGAGAGATGCCCCGGAATGAAGTGAAAAGCCGCAACACCACCGTCGGCTTCGTCTACGACTCCAACTATCAGCCGCACATCGCCTCCAACGTGGCGCAGTTCTTCGTGACGCTGGCCGACACCCGCGACCCCGACCCCGCCCGGCGCCGGACGGCCGACGCCGAAAGCCTCCGCCACAAGGTCCGGGACTTGGTGGACGCCCGCCGCGTGCGCGACGGCCTCCCGGTCGAGGCGCTGGAAGTGATGCCGCTCAACGACGGCCCGCCCATCGGCCGGCCCCTCAACGTGCGGGTGAAGGGCCGCGACTGGCAGACCGTCCGCGCCGCCGCCACCGAGGTGCAGGAGTTCGTCATCGGCCTCCGGGGCGCCAAGGACGTCCAATCCGACTTCCTCTACGGCAACCCCGAGGTCCGCGCCCGCCTTCGCCCCGCCGAGGCCGCCCGCCACGGCCTCTCGGAACAGGTCGTGGCGGCGGCGCTGGCCGAGGCCAACCTCGGCGCCGTGGTCTCCGACTTCGACGACGGCGACCACACCGTTGACGTGCGCGTGCTCTACCGCCCGGAAGACCGCGCCACGGTGGCCGACCTCGCCCGCGTCAAGGTCCGCTCGGCCACCGCGAAGGGATCCTTGCTGGACCTGGGCGACGTGGCCGACCTGGCCATCACCCGCTCCGACGCCGCCGTGCGCCGCTTCAACTCCGCGCTGGCTGTCACCATCACGGGCGACCTCGACCCCGCTTTCCCCGACGCCACCGCGCTCACCGTCAACCGCGCGGTGCAGGACCACTTCCACGACCTCGGCGCCAAATTCCCCGGCGTCTACCTCGACTTCGCCGGAGAGTACGAAGAGACCGAGCGCTCCTTCCGCTCGCTCGGCCTCTCCTTCATCGTGGCGATCGCGGCCGTCTACATGATCCTGGGCGCGCAGTTCAAATCGTTCGTGCAGCCGCTGATCATCCTCTTCACCGTGCCCTTCTCGTTCATCGGCGTGGCCATCGGGCTTCTGATCACCGGCAACCCCTTCACCATAACGTCGGGGATCGCGGTCGTCGGCCTCTCCGGCCTGGTGGTCAACGACTCCATCGTGCTGCTCGACTTCGTGAACGCCCGCCGCCGGCGCGAACCGGGCGTGGACATCGCCCTGGCACTGGCCGAAGGGTGCCGCGACCGGATGCGCGCCATCATTCTCACCACCATCACCACCGTGGCGGGGCTACTGCCCACGGCCCTCGGCGTCGGCGGGAAGTCTAAACTCTGGGGGCCAATGGCCACGGGAATCGTCTTCGGTCTTTCGGCCGCCACCCTCCTGACGCTCTTCGTGATCCCCACCATTTACCTGATTGTCGAACGCTGGCGCGTCCGCCTGTTCGGCCGGCGCGACCGCCCCGGCGCCCGCCGCGCGCTGACCGCCGTCCTCACCCCCGACCCCTGACCCACGTGCCCTGCCCGCTGTTCATAATTCCGCCGTGAAGCGGTCCGCGCCCGCGTCGCCCAGAGCCGGGGCTAAGCGACCGGTCCGGCGCGGCCGTCACGCGCGCGGCAGCGCGTAGCAGTGGAAGACGCGCGGGGGATCGCCCTTTTCCGGGATCGGCTCGCCGCTCGCCCGGAACAGGTCGTAGCCGGCCGCGAACAGCATGCGCCGCGCGGCCCACTCGGCGGCGTCGTGGAACTCCAGGGCCACCACCGGCCGCGCCTGCGACAGCAGCCACCGCATGCCGGCCAGGGCGAGCGCGGCTGCGCCCTCGATGTCGATCTTCACCAAGTCCAGCCGCTCGCCGGCGGGGAAGTACTGGTCGAGCGACAGAGCGCGCACCCGGCGATCGGGCGGCAGTTTCTCGCCCTCGGCGTGGTAGCCGGTGACGCTCCACTCCCAGTCCGACCGCAGGCCGTTGTCTTTGCGCCGCCGGCCGGGATAGATGAACACCTCCGGCTCGCGGCCGTCGGTGACGGCGGCGTGCACCACGGTGATGCGCTCGGCCAGCCCCTCGCGCTCCGCGCGCCGGGAGAGCGTCTGGGCGTTCTCTTCCCAGGCATCGAAGGCGGTCACGTGGCCTTCCGGTCCCACCTTGCGGGCCAGCGGCAGCGTGAACTCGCCGTGGTGCGCGCCGAGGTCGGCGCACCGCCAGCCCGGCCGCACGTGGCGATCCATCACCGCGGCCATGTCCGGCTCGTAGGTTTCGTCCGGGGCGCTCATATCACGGCCGCGCGGGCGGCGGCGACGTAGCGGTAGAGTTTGCCGAAAAAGCCGAAGGGCGCAAGCCAGCCCTCCCACACGCGCCGGCAGCCGGTTTGGAGGGCCTCCCACCGCTCTGGCGTGAGGTTGGCGTGGAAGGCCGCGGCGCGGGCGGCGGCATGGCGCGCGTCGGCGCGGAGCGAGTAGCGCGGCCAGTCGAGCACGCCCTCAAAGGGCAGAATGAACTCGTCGTTCGCGAGGATCGGCACGCGCCCGGCGGCCAGCGTCATTGCCAGCGCGCGGGGGAAGCGGGCGTCGGCGGGCAGGCGGACGTAGTCGGCCTCGAACAGCGCCGCCGCGTCTCCTTCCCCCGGCGGCGGGGCGACGACCGGGCGCGCGGACCAGGGGCGCATGGGCAGGCGGGTGTCGGCGCGACCGGCCAGCGGGTCTTCCACCCAGGCTGGCAGCGCGAACTCGCCCGGTCGCCGCGCGGCGCGGCGCAGCAGCGGGCGGAGAACCAGCGCGCCGGGAAAGGGCGCGTCGCCGCCATGCTGTTCGTCGCAAAAGAGGACGAACATCTTGCCGTGCTTGGCGGCCCGTCGGGCCAGGTCGGCGGCCAAGGCGGGCGCGGCCGGCCAGCAGACGGGATGGACCACCAAGTCCGCCTGTTCCAGCGACGGCGCCAAGCGGTAATAACTGCCGCTGAGCCAGGTGTGCAGGCCGAACGGCCCGGCGTGCATCCGCCCGGCGGGGTGTGGCCCGACGCCGCGGAAGGGGAAGAGAATGGGCGCTCGCTCGCCCTTCAGGCCCGCGTCATCCGGCGCGTAGATGGCCAGCCGGCGACGGCTGCCGGCGGGGTCGTCGCCGTCGGGCGCGATGGTTTCCACCTCGGCGTTGCGGAGCAGCGGCTCGCTGTTCCAGGGGTCGAACGGCACGAGGGATTTGGCCGGGAGCGAGGGCCGGGCGAACCAGCGCGCGCGCTCGTTCAGCATGGCGGCGGCGAAGGAGAAACTGCTGTTGGAGATGGCCAGGGCGTCGCACTGGGCAAGGAGGAAGAAGTCGGGAAGTTCGCCGAGGTCGGCGAGGTCGGCGCCGAGGTCGCGCGACGTGACCGGCCGGTAGGGGGCCAGTTCGGCGGCGGCGAGGTCGGGGAGGTCGCTGGCCAGGAAGAGCACGGGGCGGTCGAGGGTGGCCCAGAAGCCGTCGAGCCAGCGGCGGTACCACTCGCCGGGCGCGGCGAAGAAATAGGAGTAGTCGTAGTCGCGGCGGCGCATGTGGACGCCGACCACCGTGCCGCCGCGCGCCCGCAGGTTGGCGAGCGCGAAAGAGAGGCGCTCGCGCGCCGGCGAGGCGGGGGTGAAGAGGGCGCGAATGGTCTCGCGGTGGGGCGCGTGGAACCGGGTGTGGTACTGGCCGTAGGCCACCAGGTCGGTGTCGCCCGCGGGCGCGGCGCCGGTGAGAAGCGCGGAGTCGTCGGCGCGGTGGGAGAGGTCGACCAGTTCAGGATAGGCGCGCGCCGGGGGCGGGTCCGCCCGGCCGAACCAGCGCTGGCCGTTCCAGGGCGAGGTTTCGACGCGGAGGCCGCGCTCCTTCGCCCACACGTGCAGGAAGGCGTATTGGAAGAAGGAGTTGCCCAGCCCGCCGTTGGCGCCCAGCGTGGACATGGCGATGGCCCGGCGCCGGGCGTACCAGGCGTCGCCCCAGGTGGGGTGGTAGGGGGTGGTGGTGGCGGCGCGATGGAAGCCGCGCTCTTCCAGGAAGGCGTCGAGGTCTTCGATGAGCGCGCAGCCCTCGTAGAGTTCCTCGAAGTTCACCTCGGTGTTGATGCCGTCGACGTGGCGCAAAAAGCGCTCGGCGCCGCGCAGCGCCATCAGTTCGGCCCCCTGGATGTCGATGTTCAGCAGGTTGTAATCCTCGGCGCGCAGGCCCAGTTCGGCGAGCAGCGTATCGAGACGGCGGGTCTTCACGCGCACCTGGCTCGTCTCCACGATGTCGGGATAAATGGCCGCGTGACCCTTGAGCGGCAGCAGCGAACTGCTCTGGTCCATGGAGGTGACGCGCAGCAGGGCCTCGCCGTCGGCGCCGCTGATCGCCACGTTGGCGGTGACCACGCCGGGTTCCTTCCCCACATTGGCCACGAGCCGTTCGTGCACCGCGGGGTTGGCCTCGATGAAAAGCACGCGGCTGACCCCCAGCGCGCGGTACTTCTCCATCTCGCCGCCCTCGTGCGCCCCGACGTGCACCACCCCCCGGGGCGTGACGCCGTGCCGGCGGCACTGTTCCGAAAGGTCCAGCATGCCCCACGGCAGGCCGAGCAGGGGCACGCGGAAGCGCTCGTTGGCCGCCAGGAAGTTGGCGTAGCCGTAGTCCTCCATCTCGGCCGTGAAGGCCGGCAGGTGGCGTGGCCCGTCGGGCGTCAACCGGAAGATCAGGTAGCCGAGGGCGGCGAGGAAATCGAACACCTCGCGCAGCGTGGTCCCGGCGTCGCGGTAGGTGCCGCCGTACTCGAACTGCACGTGGTCGACGCAGCCCCTGGCCAGGCTCTCCCGCGCGCCGCGCAGCACGTCTCTCTCGCCGCCTTCCACGTCGATCTTCAGGAAGTCCACCCGCGCGAGCCCCTGCCGCGCGCGGTAGGCGTCGACGGTGGTCACCGGAACGTTCACGGCCCGCGGCGGGCGCAGATGGTTCTCGCGCTCCACCTCCGGCCGCCGGTGGAAGGTGCTCCACGACTCCGCGTCCTGGTAGTGCCAGAAGGGGCGGCAGCCCTCGGCCTCGGCCAGCGCCATGTTGTGGGGGACCACCCGCCCCTCGCCCGCCTCCCGCGCGAAACGGCGCAGCAACCCGCGGTACGGCCCCGGCAACGGCTCGAACAGGTGCGCCGTGACCCGCGGCCGGCGCGACAAGACCTCCGCCGCCCACGCCCCCTCGTGCGCGCCGGCGTCCAGCACCACCCCCGCCGGCGGCACGAAACGTTCTATCGCCAGAATCTCGCCGGCGTCCACCATCGGACCCACGCTCGCTCAGTAGAGAGGATAGATGTCGGTCGGCGGCTCGTCTGAATCCGATCGGTCCGCCCGCCGCCGCCGGCGGGAGAAGAGCCGGAAGAAGGCCGAGAGGATCGCCGCCAGGAGACGGGCCATGACTAAGGCTCCGGTTCACTTCGCCGCGCGGGCGTCGCGCCAGGCGCGGTACTTCGCGGTCTGCGCCTCGCTGAGAAAGGCGGTCAGGCGCGGGTCGGTCTCGTCGAACACTTTCTTGCGCAGCGCCCCGCGGTCCGGCTCCTTGCCGCCGGCGGCCTGCTTCTCGCGCCCGATGAGCGCCGCGATCTGCGCCTCCGTCTGCTGGCGGTGCTCATGCAGTTTCACGGCCTGGTCGTCGGTCAGCCCCTCCAGCCCGGCCTCCGCCGCCAGCCGCTTGCCCAGGTTCAGGTAGGAGGCCCGGCGGCGGGCGGCGGCCTCAGTCCGCGGGTCGAGCGGCGGCGCGCCCGGCTGGGTCGCGGGTGCTCCAGACGCCGCGGGGGGCGCGGCGCCCGGGCGATGCGGGGCCAGCGATGGCGTCGGCGGGGCCGCGCGCAGGCGCTGGTCGATCTCCGCGTACCGGCGCTCGATCTCGGTGAGCCGCTCCGCGAGCCGCGCGCTCTCCTGCTCCACCTTCGCGGCGCGCGCCTGCGCTTCGGCCGCCGCCGCGGCGGCGCTCTCGGCGCGGGCTTCCACGTCCCGCACGCGGGAGTCCGTGGCGCACGCGCCGAGAACCAGCATGAGCAAAAGCGGCGCGCCGGCGAGCAGACGGCGGGGGTCGGGCATGGGTTCCTCTACGGGATCGGGACCTCAGCGTACCACCATTCCCGCCGGGCCGGCGCGGAACGGGAACTTGATCGACCCCAGAGTGACGGGCGGGGACGACGACACCCGGATCGCGAAGACGCGGTCGTCGAACGACTCGGAGTAGTAGAGGGTCTTCGCGCCCGCGCCGTCCGCGCGCACCGCCAGCCGTTCGGGAGCGCCCGGCGCGGCGATACGGGTGGTCTGCGGGTACTCCTCCCCCGAAGCCGGCGTCCCCGCGCTGTAGCGGTACACCCGGACTTGCTGCTCCCCGGCGTGCAGCACGAAGAGCGCCGTCTCCGTGGCCGGGTTGCCGGCGAAGCCGGTGGTGGTGGCGACGGCGACGGGGCCGGTCCCAACGCCCAGTGGCGTGTCGGTGACGGCGGCGTAGGCCGACGCGGCGTTGAGCAGCGTCACATGGTTGTCGGACCGGGTGGGAACGAAGAGCACGTCGCCGCCGCGCAGTCCGGGGAGGAACATGACGTCGACCGGCTCGTCGCCCACGGTGACGGTCTGCGCCACGGCGCGGGTGTCGGCGTTGATGATGGAAAGCGTGTCGGCCTTGGCGTTGGCCACGGCCAGAAAGTTGACGCCGCCGGCCGTGAACGGGGCGGCCGCCACCGGGCCGTTGCCCACGGCCAGCGCGGTTTGCGGGGTAAGCACGTTGGCGAGGCCCACGCGCACCGGCGTGACCGTCTTGGCTGTTTCATTCACCGTGTAGAGGTAGTCCCCGCCGCTGGTCCCGGGCACGAAGGCCACGGCCACGGGGTTGTCGCCCACCGCCAGCGTCTGCGCCACCTGGTGGTTGGAGAGGTCGATAATGGTGAGGTTGTCGCTCTCCGCCCCGGCCACCGCCAGGTAGTCGATCCCTCCGTTCTGGTAGGCGGCCAGGCCGCGCGGGCCGGCGCCCACCTTCACGTAGTCCACCACCTGGAGACTCTCGGCGTCGATGGCCGCCACCAACCCGGCCAGCCGCAGCGCCACGAAGAGGCGCCGGCCGGCGGGGAAAGCGTTGTCGAGTTGGAAACTGCGCGTGGTCGCCGACGCCCCGCCCTCCGGCGTGAGGCGCAGGATCGCGTTCACCGCGCCCACCAGACCCACGTCGGCCACCGAGTCCCACACGAACAGGTGCGGGATGCCCGTGCGGTTGGCCGCCAGCCGGAACGTCCCCCCGGCGCCGGGGAAGGCCTCTTCAGTCGCGGGGCGGAACGTGGCCCCGCCGTCGAGCGAGAAGGCCGCCGCGACCGAGACCCGCCGCTCGTTCGGCTCCGACAACGTGTACTCCACCCGCACGTTCCCGCGCTGCACTCCCGCCGGCTCCGACAACAGCGCCAGCGCCGGGGCGGGGGGAAAAAGATCACTCGACGACGGCCCGCAACCCGCCGCGAAAAGGAGCGCGGCCCCGACCACCGCCGCGGCGGCGGCGCATGCCCGCCGGAGCGACCGGCGGTCGGCGGTCGGCGGGGCGGCGCGGGTTCCTTCGGACCGTTTCATGCCCGTGCGACGGCGACGGTGAAGCCCTGCTCAGTACTAGGAGTAGCCGCGAACCGACGGCGATCCACCCAGCCTCCAGCGGCGGACGCGAGAGGCGCCGTGAGATTCTGTCGCTCGCTCACTCACTCACTTGTGTCAGAAGGTCCGCCCAACTCTTTGATTTCGCGGCGCGCACGGCGAGCGACTCCAGCCGGTCGGTGGAATGGATGTCGGTGATCCGCGCCACGATCTCTTCTCCCGGTGGGCCAAGAAACTCGGTTCCGAGGCGAATGAGAACGCGGCGGGCTTCCTCGACGCGCCCTTCTTCGCGCCCTTCTTCGCGCCCTTCTTCGCGCCCTTCCTGCAGAATCTGCTGGTACGTTGATGATTCGCGCATGTTATGAACCTTCGCCACGATCGATCCGGCGGCATCGACGTCGAACCGGAGGCCCGCCAGAAGATGGGCCGCCGTCCACAGTTCTCCCGCCTGACCGGGGGCCTCGGCGGCGATGCGTTCATCCATCCGCCTCACCAGGCCGGGAACCGCCGCCTCACTCACGTTGGTCAGGAGCGCGAGAGGAAGAAGACCGACCGGCCCGTCGAGGAACATCTCCGGCGGCAGCGTCCACACGCGGATTATACCATAGACGAAGAGTCGCAGGCTATCCGCGTGGCGCGGATCGCCGGTCACCAGGCCATCCCGGGGTTCGACCTCCGCCGCCGGCGACAACATCACCACCAGGCTGCGCACGGGCAGACCGTGACGAAACCGGAGGGCGGCATTGTAAAAACAGATGCGCTCCGCCAACCGGGAATCGCGACCGGCTTGGAACTCCATGTGCCGCAGGAACGGGTGACCATCGGCGAAGACCCCTTTGATCACCTTGTCCGCGGCTGCCGCCACGCTGGAGACGTCAGCATCGATGACCTCGACCGCGGCCCCTTCCGCCAGTGGAGGAACGTGGTTCAGCCGGGTGTCGATATCCAGCCACCCCCGGGGGGCATATTCCACCAGCACCTTGCTCACCACGTCGTACTTCCCCAATTGGCCTCCGATCCCTTGCTCCCTGTGGTCCTGACCCGCCGAGATCGCCGTGGCGCTAAAACCCCTCGCCGGCTTCCTGCTCGGCCGGCGTGTCAGCCACCGGCGCGCCGGCCTCCTCCCACGACTCGATCACCTTGTAGGGCGTCTCCGCGCGGAAGTCGGGCGCTTGGGCGGCGTTGCCGTGCTCGTCCACCGCCGTGAAGTAGTACTGGAGGCCGGAGCGGGTGAGCGGCGCGGTCGTCCCGTAGACCCCGTCGCGGACGGCCGCCATCTCCTTCCGCCGCCAGATCGCCTTGGAGGGCAGCAGTTTGTAGTGGAGCGTGACGCCGGCGAGGCGCGATCCGTCGGTGACTTTCACGCGGACCTCCGCCTCGCGGTCGCCCTTGCCCCCCTTGGCCTGCGAAGGACCGATGACGGGCGCTTCCCGCTCCGGGACGAACCGGGTGACGAAGGGCGCGGCCGGCCCTTCCGCTGGCAACGTGGCGGCGCGGCCGTACCGCTCCACGCGGAAGTAATACTCGACCGCGCCGAACTGCCCCGCGGCCTCCTTCGGCAGGTCAGCCGCGAAGGAGAAACGCTCGCCGGCCGCCATTTTCACCTCGCGCCAGGTCGCGTCGTCGCCGCCCGAACCCAACCGGCGCCAGAGCAGGAACGCCTCGGCCGGGGCCTTGCCGCCGCGCGGGGCGGTGAGCGTCAGCCGCGCCTCCCCCACGGTTCGCTGGGGTTCCGGGCGGTGGCCCAGCAGCGGGTCGCGGGCGCTCTCGAACTTTCCGGCGAACTCCGCCTCTCGCGCCTGGAGTTCGAAGCGGTCGCGGTAGACGCGGTCTTTCAGTTCGCCCGTCCAGGTGAACTGGCGCGTTTTCATGCGCAGCGTTTCGAGGAGGGGGTTGTAAAAGGCGTCGCCCAGGAGCGCCAGTTGCTCGAAGTGGCCGATGGCGCGATCCATCGCCTCCTCGGCCGCGATGAGGTCGTCGAGGTTCTGGGTGCGGTTGAAGAACTCCAGCGACGTGGCGGCGCGCACCTTCTCGGCGTAGTAAGCGCCCATGTGACACGCCAGGTCCATGTCGACGAGGACGTGGCGCGCGTGCCGGTCGCTGGCGCTCTGGGCGCGCTCGGTCTGCTTGACTTTCGAACGCAGGTCCCGCGTGCGGGCGACGATGGCGTCCATCTCGCGCGCGAAGTCCAGCGGGCCGAAGCGCGGCTCGGACCGGCCCTCAAGACGCGCCGCCACCCACGACCGGATGTCGGCCATGGAGACCGTGTCGAGCGGGATCACCCGGATGAACCGCTCCAGCCCGTCCGCCACCCGCCGGCCGCGCAGGTCGTTGCGCACGTTGTTGCCCGACTCGAACTCCGGCGCGTGGTTGCGGTGGTCGGGGCCGAGGCAATGGTAGGAGTAGAGCAGCGGGATGATTTTCGAGCCTTCCTCCAGCGTCGCCAGCAGCGCGGGACCGGCGGCGCCGTAGCGGGCTTCGAATCGCTTCTTCCACAGATCGCCGGACAACGCGGGGTCGTATCCGGTGCGTCCCCAGAGTTCGTACCAGAACCAGTCGCGCTCGAAGGCCCATGTGAAGTACTTCGTTTCGGGGTCGCGGAGATAAACGTCTTCCAGCGGATAGTAGGCGGTGAGCGGCTCCATGGTGAAGCCCGCGCCGTCGCCCAGGCGGCACGACTCCACCATCCGCCGCGCGAAGTCGCGGTTGCCCCAGTGCCAGACGCGATGCGTTCCGCAGGCGCGCACCTGATAGAGGATTTTGTAGTTGCGCGGGTACTCGGTGTAGTCCTCGTAGGAGTAGGAGGGCGCGTACGACTTCGGCGACGTGATGGCCTGATAGGGCAAGCCAAGGTGTTCCCCGTTGTACTTCGGCTCGATGTAAAATGCCCCCTTGTGCCCCTCGGTGATGGGCAGGATCTTCGACCGCGTCGCCAGCCACGACCTGGTGTAGACGTTCATCGTGGACCCGGTGTCGCGCAGCGCCTTGAGGTAGGTGTCGCCGAAGAACGACTCCCGCTGGCCCGACTCGCCGATGCGGAATCCGAACATCCACAGCCCCTTCACGTTCTCCAGGAACTGCCGGCACGCGCGGTAGACGTAGTCTGTCGTCTCCGGCCCGTTCAACTGCCTGCCGGCCTGCTCCTTGCCCGGATTGCGGAAGGTGGCGGCGTTGTAGTTCATCAGCGCCACCTTCACCCCGCGGCTGGCCGCGAACTCGATGATCCAGTTCAGCATCGCCACGTTCTTCGCGGCACGCTTCGCGCCCACGCCCACGTCGGGGAACTCCGGCACGAACGTGAAGTACGGATAGATGTTGGGGAAGTAGGTGGTGTGAAGGTCGAACGCCGCGTGGATATCGATCAGGTTGTAGCGGGACCGGGCGTGCAGTTCCAGGTAGCCCTTCCAGAAGTCGCGGTTGTAGAACCACGACGTCTCGTCGTCCAGCGCCTGCGAGAAGATGAACGGGTTGGTGGCCCGGACTTCCAGGTAGGGTTTCTGGTCGGTCGTCACGTCCGCCACGCGCCACCGCTTCCCGGCCAGGGAAATCCGCTCGGCCAGTTCCAGCGCGCCGTACATGGCGCCCACCGCGTCGCCGCCCACCACCGCCACGTGCCGCCCGCGGCCACCGTCCAGCGCGCGGATGGAGAACCCCTCCGCCCCCGGCTTCGCCTTCACCCCAAGGTCCGACGCCGCCTTCCACGCGCGGGCGTCGTCGCTCGCGCCCAGGAAGACCTCGTAAACCGGCGGCTCCCCCGGCTTTTCGGGGTTCAGCCGCGCTCCCTCGCCCAAGGCTTTGATGGCCCGCGCCACCTCCGCCGCGCCGAAACGCACCGGCTCCGGCGCGTTCGCGGCGACGTAGATGTCCGCCCCCAACGCCCAACGACCGGAGAGGGCGAGGGCGAACGCGACCGCGAGGAGCAGGCGGGGGAAGATGCGCATGGGGGAGCCTCCGTCGGCGATAAGAAAAGCCCCGGGGCCGCCAACCGGACCCGTCGGCCAGTTCGCGTGCGCTCCGGGCGTGGCATTGTGCACCACCCTTCCCACCCCACGCCAGCCCGAAGCGCGCGCCAGCCGCGCGGGCGCCCCCAGCCGCTGGACAGGGAACGCCCGTGCGATGTTGTTGCCCCGACCGCGGAAGAACCACGAATTGACACGAATTGACACGAATGAGGAACGGAAGAGAAGTTATCAGTGACCAGGTATCAGTAGTGGCGCGGATTTTGGGGATTTGCTCAACGAAATCGGGGGAACGTCCGATAAACGTTCCGCGGTGCTTTATATTTCATAAATGGTAAAGCACCACTGATGACAACGCCGCCGGCCAGGCCGGCCAGGCCGCGCCTTCGCCGGCGCCATCCCGAAGTCCCCAATTCCAGATGCCCTCACCCGGACCAAAGGCTCACCTCGTCGGGATCGCCGGGTCCGGCATGGCCGGCCTCGCCCGCGTCCTCCTGCAACAGGGCTGGCGCGTGTCCGGCTCCGATCTCTCGCCCAACGCGGCCAGCGAGCGCCTCATCGACGAACTCGGCGCCGAGATCGCCTATCTCCATCGCCCCGAAAACGTGACCCCGGAGGTGGAGGTTCTGGTGCGCACCGCCGCCGTGGGCGATGGCCACCCCGAAGTGGCGGCGGCGCGAGCGCAAGGCGTCCCCGTGCTCACCTACGCTGAAATGATCGGGCGGCTGATGGGCGCCCGGCGCGGCGTCGCCGTGGCCGGAACCCACGGCAAGAGCACCACCACCGCCATGGTGGTTTCCATTATGGAGGCGGCCGGTCTGGCGCCCTCCTTCATCGTCGGAGCCAACCTTCTGGATTTCGACCACCAGAGCGCCCGCGCGGCCTCGGGCGACTTCTTCGTGGCCGAGGCCTGCGAGTACAACCGCTCGTTCCACCGCCTGTCGCCGGAAGCGGCCATCATCACCAACGTGGAGCCGGATCACCTCGACTGCTACGGCACGCCGGCGGCGTACCAGGAAGCCTTCGACGAGTTCGCCCGCCGCATGCCGGCCGAGGGGCTGCTGCTGGTGAACAGCGACGACCCCGGCGCCCGCGAGGCCGCTCGCGCCGCCAGGTGCCGGGTGTTCGGCGCCACCGTGGCCGACGCGCCGGACGCCCATTACGCCGCCACCGACCTGATGGCGCGCGAAGGGCGCTGGTCGTTCCAGGTGCGGCGCGCCGGCGAGCGGCTGGGGGAGGTCTGTTTGCGCGTGCCCGGCCGGCACAACGTTTCCAACGCGGTGCTGGCGGCGGGCCTGGCGCTCTCGTTGGGCGCGCCGGCTGAGGCCGTCTGCCGGGCGCTGACCGCCTTCCGCGGCGCGGCGCGCCGGCTGGAGGTCATCGGCGAGGCTCGCGGCGCGACGGTGGTCGACGACTACGCCCATCACCCCACGAAAGTCCGCGCCAGCCTCGCGGCGGTGAGGGGGATGTGGCCGGAGCGGCGGGTGGTGTGCGTCTACCAGCCGCACCAGCACTCGCGGACGCGGCTGTTGCTGGCGGATTTCGGACCGGCGTTCGAAGACGCGGACGAGGTGGTGGTCACCGACATTTACGCGGCGCGGGACGGGGAACGGGACCGGCGCGAGGTGAACGCGGGGCATCTGGCGAACGAGGTTCGGCGCCACCACCCGGCCTGCCGGCACGTCGCGCGGCAGGCGGTGAACGATCTCCTGACGGCGATGCTGCGGGGGGGTGGGGGCGAGGTGGTGGTGTTCATGGGGGCGGGCGACGTGACGGACCTGGCGCGGGAGTTCGTGCGCGACGCTTCCCAGCGGCTTCGGGCGGAGAGCGCGGGAGACGGGGGCGCCAGCCGCGGCCACGACCGTGGCGGCGAGAGCGACGGCGACGCCGAACAGATGGCGCGGGTCGCGTGAGGGGAGCGGCGGGCCATGGATCACTTTGAAAGCACGCCGCTGATCCGCGCCAACGTCTCGCTGCGCGACCGGACGAGTTACCGCGTGGGCGGGGTGGCGCGTTTCTTCGCCCAGCCGCGCACCGAGGAGCAGGCGCACGAGGCGCTGGTGTTCGCCCGGACGCGCTCACTTCCGCTCCGGTTGCTGGGGGGAGGCTCGAACCTTCTGATCGAGGACGGCCTGCACGAGGGGTTGATCATCGATCTGTCGAACCTGCGCGCCATGCGCTTCGTGGGCGACCTGGTGTTCGCCGGCGCGGGCGCGCCGCTGGCCCGCCTGGTGCACGCCTGCAACCGGCGGGGGCTGGGCGGCATGGCCGGCCTGGCCGGAATTCCGGGAACCGTGGGCGGGGCGCTGGTGATGAACGCCGGCGGGCGCCACGGCGAGATCGGCGACCACGTGCTCACCGTGACCGTGCTGCGCGACGACGGCCTGGTGGAACTGCCGCGGGCCGCGTGCGGCTTCCGGTACCGCGACTCCGCGCTCAATGAGGGCCTCGTGCTCTCGGCCGCGTGGCGGCTGCCGCTGGCCGACGCGGAGGAGTTGCGGGCCTTCTCGCGAGACGTGTTGGCGGCCAAGCGGCGCACGCAGCCGCTGGCGGCGCGGAGCGCGGGGTGCGTGTTCAAGAACCCACCCGGTGTCGCGGCGGGGCGGCTCATCGACGCGGCCGGGTTGAAAGGGGCGGCGCTCGGGGGCGCGCGGGTGTCGGAGGTCCACGCCAACTTCATCGTCAACGCGGGCGACGCCACGTCGGCCGACCTGCTGGGGCTGATGGAGAAAGTGGAGGCCGCCGTGGAAGAGAAAAGTCACGTGCGCCTCGAACGCGAGGTGCGCGTCTGGAAGGCCGCGGGATGATCCGCCGCCGCCCACGGGGCGGCGACCGCTGAACGTTTTGAGCGCCGACGGCTGGCCGCGGGGCGCGGGCCTCGCGGGCCGGATGGAGAACCACAGGAGGCCCTTTCGAGGGCGCAACGGAAGAGAGAAGGAGACACGAACATGGCCACTCCCGGCACGACCAAGGGCATGAGCCTCGACGACTTCATCGCCCGCAAGCTGCACCCGGTGAAGGTGACGATCCACCACCTGGCGCAGATTCTGGACCTGCACGACGGCGACTCGGTTCCGATGACCCGCTCGCAGCTCTACAGCGTGATCTCCACGCTGGAGATCTTCGTGGAGGAGTACGAGCGCGTGAGCACCGTGAAGCCCAGCGCCAGCCTGTCGCCGAAGCGTGACATGGTGCAGACCGCGATGAAGAAACTGGCCTGACACGAAGGCTGAAGGCTGAAGTCAGAAGGTTGAAGGCTGAAGTCGGCGCCCGGCGCGCCCCCACAACACTTCGGCCTTCTTCCTTCGGCCTTCAGCCCTTCTTCCCGACCCCCGACCACCGAGAAAAGTTGTCAGTTGCCAGTTGT
>JACQVU010000024.1 GCA_016209585.1 Planctomycetota bacterium | reverse complement strand
TCCGTGTCTCCGTGTCTCCGTGGTTTATCCCGCGAACTTCCGCGCGGCCCGCGACGATTTTCGGGAGTAGTAGTCCAGAGGACACAGAGGAACGCAGAGACTGCTGGCATGTGCAAGAGCGACAAAAAAAGTTCGCGCCACCCGCAACTCTCGACCACTGGCCGAACGCGAGCCTTCTCGTGACCACCGCATGTGCAAAATCGACAAAAAAAGTTGTCTGCCTTCACCGCAGAGGAACGCAGAGACTGCTGGCATGTGCAAGAGCGACAAAAAAAGTTTGCGCCACCCGTAACTATCGACCACTGGCCGAACGCGAGCCTTCTTGTGACCACCGCATGTGCAAAATCGACAAAAAAAGTTCGTCACCGCTCACATGCCAATAACGACCGTGGCCCCGCCCTCGAACACTGGCGAGTCCCCATCTCCCTGTCTCCCCGTTTCCGTGTCTCCCCATCTCCCCATCTCCCCATCTCCTTGTCTCCCCATCCCGCCCCCCGCCACGCTCCCCTCGCTCAGCGGCCGCGATGTCGGACGTGCACACCCGGCGGGTTCGCCGTTTCTGGAGTCCTCGGTTAACATGGAAGAGGATGACCCGCACGGGCGCGCCGCGCGCGCCACGCGAATTCGCGAAGGGGTATCGCAGCCATGGACCTGAACATCGAACAGCCTACCGATCGTTCATCTGGCGGAGGCCGCCGCTGGCGCATGGGGCCGCGCGCGCGCGCCGCGCTGGCCGCGGTGTTGCTGATCGCCGGCGGCTGCGCGGTGGGGCTGCTGGTGCGGCCCGACTCCCGAACGTTCTTTCCCGGCCAGGACCACGGGGCGGGCGCGGCTGGGAACTTCCCCAGTGGGCCGCTGGTGGCGCGCCCACCGTCGTTCGAGAGCGTGTTTGGCGCGCACGGCGCCACCGCGCCCTCGGGGGAGGCCACGCTCGCCGACGTGGCGGCGGCGGTGACGCCGTCGGTGGTGAACATCTACGCGCTGAAGGTGAGCCGCACGCCCTTCGCTAACGATCCTTTCTGGGAGTGGTTTTTCGGCCGGCGGCAGGTGCCGCGGGAGCGCCGCGAGCAGAGCCTGGGGTCGGGGGTGATCGTGAGCCAGGACGGCTACGTGCTCACCAACAACCACGTGGTCGAGGGGGCGGCGGAGATCGTGGTGGCGCTGCCCAGCGGCCGGGAGTTCAAGGCGTCGCTGGTGGGGCGCGACGAAGAGTCGGACGTGGCGGTGCTGGACATCGAGGGCGACGACTTCCCGGCGCTGCCCTTCGGCGATTCGTCGAAACTGCGCGTGGGCGACGCCGTGCTGGCCGTGGGCAACCCGTTCGGCGTCGGGCAGACCGTCACGTTCGGCATCGTCAGCGCGCTGGGCAGGCAGGGCGTCAGCGGGTCGGGGTATGAGTCGTTCATCCAGACCGACGCGGCGATCAATCCGGGCAACTCGGGCGGGGCGCTGGTCAATCTGTCGGGCGAACTCATCGGCATCAACACGGCCATCATCTCGCGCACGGGCGGCTACCAGGGGATCGGGTTCGCCAACCCCAGCAACCTGGTGAAGACGGTGATGAGCGCCATCATCGAGAACGGCGGCGCCGGCGCGGGCCAGCGCGGCTTCCTGGGCGTGAACACCGCCCCTGTCACCGAAGAGGCCAGCCGGAAATACCGGGTCCCGGCGGGAACCAAGGGGGCGCTCATTCTCAGCGTGGTTCCGCGCAGCCCGGCCGACAAGGCGGGGCTTGAGGAAGGCGACGTGGTGACGGCGATCGACGGCACCTCCGTGACCAGCCCTGAAGACCTGCGCAACGTCATCGGCCTCTCCGGCGCCGGGCGCACGGTGACGTTTGAAATCCTGCGCGAGGGCGCGAAAGAGACCCGCAAAGTGCGCCTCTCGGCGCGGGAGGCTGGGAGGTGACCGCCAACCTGGCTCCCGGCCCCGCCCCCGCGGGCGAGTCAGGGCAAGCGGAACTTCGCGGTGGTGTCCGGGTCGCTCGGCAGCGTCCAGCCGGCGGCGGCCCAGTCGTCGGGCAGGCCGACGATCTCCGGCTCCCGGTCCAGGTACTGCCGCACGAGGTGGGGGCTGCCGGTCACTTCGTCTTCCTCCACGTCTTCGTGGAAAACGCGCGCGAACCAGGCCTGTCGGCCGCTTCCGGCGAGGGGCCGCTGGACCCAGGTGAAGGCGACCTCGATGTCGTCGCGGTACATGACGGGCATCGGCGCGGTCCTTTTCGCCGCTGGGGACTCCGGGAACCGGAGTGGCGGCCGCCTATTGTTGACACCCGGCGGGCTTGGCGCAACCGGCGGGACGACATGACGAGAAAACGGCATCGCCAGAGCGCCTCCGCGGCGCGGCGCGGCGGCGCCGAAGACCGCGCGCCCGAGACGCGGCGGTCACGGGCTTGGAAGCGGCGGCGGGGCCAATGGGGCGGGTGGCGGCGCGTCGGTGTTCGACCGCGGGGCCGCGGCTTGGGCCGCGCCGTCGCGCGCCACGTCGATCGGCCCAGGGGCGGGCGCTTCCCACGGCTGGGCGACCGGAACTGGCTGGCCGCCGCGGTCCGCGCCGGCGAAGATGCGGTAGAGCGCGGGCAACACCACGAGTGTGAGCAGCGTGCTGGAAACCAGCCCGCCGATGACCACCGTCGCGAGGGGTTTCTGAACCTCCGCGCCCGCGCCGGTCGCCATGGCCATGGGAACGAATCCCAGCGAGGCCACCAGCGCCGTCATGAGCACGGGGCGAAGGCGCACCAGCGACCCGCGAAGGATCGCGGCCTCGCGGTCCAGGCCCTCCCGGCGGAGTTGATTGATTTGCGTCACCATCACCAGGCCGTTCAGCACGGCGACACCCGACAAGGCGATGAACCCCACCGCCGCGGAGATGGAGAAGGGCATCTCCCGCAGCCAGAGGGCCGCAATGCCGCCGGTGAGGCCCAGCGGAACGGCGCTGAAGACCAGCAGGGCGTACTTGACGCTCTTGAAGGTCGAGAACAGCAGCAAGAAGATCAGGAGGAGACTGATCGGGACGACGATGGTGAGCCGATCCGTGGCCGCGACGAGGTTCTCGTACTGCCCGCCCCAAACCAGCCAGCCGCCGGGCGGGGGTGGGATCGCCACGACCTTCCGTTCGGCCTCCTGTACGAAAGACCCCAGATCGCGTCCGCGCACGTTGCACTGGACGACAACCCGCCGCTTCCCATTCTCACGGCTGATCTGGTTGAGCCCCTCGGCAACCTCGATCCGCGCCAGGTCGCCCAGCGGGACGAAGCCCCAAGCCCCCGGTGCGTGCGTGGCCGCCGGCCCGCGGCCCGCGCCGGCCGTTGTGGACAGAATGTCATCATCGAGCTCGCCGCTGGGCAACGGGATTGGCAGGCGTTCGAGCACGCCGGTCTGGCCGCGAAGGACGTCCGGCAGGCGAACGACGAGATCGAAGCGCCGGTCGCCCTCGAACACCAGGCCGGCCTCGCGCCCGCCCATGGCGGCCGCGACCACCTGCTGGATGTCGTGGACGTTCAGGCCGTGCCGGGCAATGGCGGCCCGGTCGATGTCCACGGTCATGACCGGCAGCCCCTCGACCTGCTCCACCTTGGCGTCGGCCGCGCCCGGCACGGACTGGAGCGCCGCGAGGACCTGTCGCGCGGTTTCTTGCATGGATTCGAAGTCGTCGCCGAAGACCTTCACCGCCACGTCGCCGCGGACTCCGGCGATGAGTTCGTTGAACCGCATCTGGATGGGCTGGGTGAACTCATAGCTCTGGCCGGGCAGCATCGCGGTCTCAGCCTGGATGAGTTCCAACAGCGCGCCCTTGTGGCCTTGCAGGCTCGGCCCCTCCTCTTCGTGCGCCGCTTCGCCCCCCTCGACCGCGTGACCGCCCAAGCCCAGGCGATGGATCTCCTCCTTCTTCTCCGTGGCCAGCCGGCGGAGTTCGGGTTCGCCGCGCCACTCCTCCCGTGGCTTGAAGATCACGAAGGTGTCGCTGATGTTCGGCGGCATGGGGTCGGCGGCCAGTTCGGCGGTTCCGGTCTTGGAGAAGACGAAGGCGACCTCCGGGAGTTTCGCCAGCGCCTGCTCGAGGTGGAACTGCATGTCTTGCGACATGGACAACGAGGTGCTGGGCATGCGCAGGGCTTGGAGCGTCAAGTCCTTCTCGTCCAACGCCGGGACGAACTCCCGCCCCAGGCGCGTGAAGAGCAGCGCGGCGCCCGCGAAGGCCAGGACCGCGGCCACCACCACGGCCCAGCGCAGCCGCACCGCGCCGCGCAAGATCGGCTCGTAGAGGGCCTTGGCCCATCGGATCAGAACCAGGTCCTTCTCCGCCGCGCGGCGGCGAATGAGGATGGCCACCATCGCGGGCACGAAGGTCATGGAAAGGACCAACGCGCTGACCAGCGCGAAGATGACCGTCCAGGCCATCGGGTGGAAGACTTTCCCCTCGACGCCCGTGAGCGCGAGGATGGGGAAGTAGACCGTGATGATGATCGCCTGGCCGTAGACCGAGGGCTGGATCATCTCCCTGGCCGCGGCCATCACTTCGTGCAGTCGATCCTGGAGCCCGAGAGGGCGCCCCAGCACGTGCTGGCGGTGCGCCAGCCGCCGCAGGCAGTTCTCGACGATAATGACAGCCCCGTCGACGATCAGCCCGAAGTCGATCGCCCCCAGCGACATGAGGTTGCCGCTGACCCTGTTTTGCACCATGCCCGCGGCGGTCATCAGCATCGAGAGCGGGATGACGGAGGCGCAAATGAGCGCCGCCCGCCAGTTTCCCAGGAGCAGGAGCAGAACGACGATGACCAGGATCGCGCCTTCCACGAGGTTCGTGCGCACCGTCCGGATGGTGGCGTCCACGAGACTCGTGCGGTTGAGAACGGTCTTCGCCCGAATCCCGGGCGGCAGCGTGCGCTGGATCTCGGCCATCTTCCCGTCAACGGCGGCGGCGACGGTGCGGCTGTTGGCCCCGATCAACATGATCGCCGTGCCGACGACGACTTCCTCGCCGTTCTGGCTGGCTGATCCGGTGCGGAGCTCGCGACCCACGCCCACGCCGCCCGGCGCCACGATGTCGCGGACGTGGATGGGCACGCCGTGGCGGGCGCCGACCACGATCATCTCGATCTGCTCCACGCTCTCGATGCGGCCGGTGGCGCGGACCACGTAGGACTCTCCCCGGTGCTCGACGAACCCCGCCCCCGTCGAAACATTGTTCTTCTCAATGGCCTCGATGACCTCGGCGAAGGTCAGGCCGTACGAGACCATCTTCATCGGGTCGGGTTGGACGTGATACTGTTTGACGTATCCGCCGATGGCGTCCACGCCCGCGACGTCCTTCACGCCCTTGAGTTGGGGCCGGATGATCCAGTCCTGCACCTCGCGGAGATAGGACGCGATCTCCACGTCCGAGCGGAGACGCCGGCGTTCGGGCGTGAGGTAGGAAAAATCGCTCTGCCAGCCGGGCGCGCCGTCCTTGATGGTCGCGCCCTTCCCGCGCGGGTGCTGGTACTCCACGGTGTACATGTAGATTTCACCCAGACCCGTGGCGATCGGGCCCATGATCGGCTCGACATCCGGCGGCAGGCTCTCCCGGGCCTCCCCCAGCCGCTCGCTCACCTGCTGGCGGGCGAAGTAGATGTTCACGTCGTCCTCGAAGACGGCGGTCACCTGGGCGAAGCCGTTGCGCGAGAGCGACCGCGTGGACACGAGGCCGGGGATGCCCGCGAGCGCGTTTTCGACGGGAAACGTGACCTGCTTCTCGACCTCGATGGGCGAGAGCGCGGGGGCGACGGCGTTGATCTGCACCTGGTTGTTCGTGATGTCGGGCACCGCGTCGATGGGGAGCCTGTTGAGCGAGTAGACGCCCACCGCGGCGGCGACGACCGTGAGGACGACGATGAACCAGCGGTTCTTGATCGAGAAGTGCAGGAGGTGTTCGAGCATGGCGAGTCTCTGTCAGTTCCTTCACGTGGTTTTTCTCGGCGCTCTCTCGCGCAAAAATTCCGCGGTGAGAGACCCGCGTTAGTCCTCGTGCCCCCCCGATCCTTTCTCCATCTCGGCCTTGAGGATGAACGACCCAGCCTCGACGTACTGCTCCCCCTCGACCAACCCGGAGAAGACCGGCGCCAACCCGCCGACGGCGGGCCCCACGGTGAGCGCGCGCTTCTGGAACGTGTTGGATTGCCCGACGACGGGAACGAACGCCACCGGGCGGCCCTTTATCGTCTGCACAGCCGCTTCGGGCACCGCGATCGAAGGCGCCGGGGCCACGCCGTCCGGCGTCGTCGCGACGATCTCGACTTGCGCGAACATGCCGGGGCGGGCGGCGAGCGCACCGCCGGGGAGATCGATGCGCGCCTGTGCCGTCCTGGTCGCCGAATTGACCATCGGCGAGACGAACGCCACCTGGCCTTCATATTCCTCCCCGCCGGAGCCGACGCGGACGAACGCCCGCGCGCCGACGGCGACCACCGCCACCCGCGCCTCGGGCACCTCAGCCAACACCCACAGCGTCGTGGTGTCGGCCAGCACCATCAGCGATTCCCGGTCCGGGCTGACCAGTTCTCCCAGCGTGATCTCGCGCTCCACGACTTGGCCGTCGATCGCCGCGAGGATGGTGTGCCGCGGCCGGATTTCACCCGACGCGGCCAGTTCCTCCACGGCGCCCTGGTCCATGCCCAGCACGTGGAGCGCGTTCTCAGCCGCCATGGCGGCGGCGGCGGCCAGCCTCTGAGCAGCCACCGCCACCCGGTACTCGGCCTCGCGCCGCTGCACCTCGGTGAGCGAGATGCCTTGCGAACTCTCGTGCAGCCCCTTCGCCCGGTCCCATGCCGCCTGGGCGAGGTCCGCCTGCGGCCCGGCGGCGTCCGCGACGGCGCGCCTTTGCAGGAAATCGGCCTGCGCCTGGCCCAGTTCGGGGCTTTCGATCACCACCAGCGGGTCGCCCTTCTTGACGGCGTCGCCGAGCCGCGCCGGTATCTCAACGGCGCGGCCGCGCACCGGCGAACCGACGTGCGCCTGGGCTTCGGCGTTGAAGCCGATCCGGGCGGGGGCCACGAGTCGGGGCCGCGGGACGCTCATGCGCGCCTCGCCGATCCGGACGCCGTGTCGCTCGATCGCTTCGCCCGTCAGCGTGACGCGGTCCGCATGATCTTCCTCTCCCTCCCCCTCCCCCGCATGCGCGGAGGCCTCCGCCGCGGCCGGGACGCCGGAGTCGAGCCTCTTGCACGAGGGGTGCACGGCGCACGACCCCAGCGCGACCAGGACCATTCCGGCGCGAACGACCTGACGGACCATCGAACGGTTGTCGCGAAGCAGCGTGCGGGTCATAGGGTCTCTCCGTGGGCATGGTCTCGGCCGCGGGGCGTGACGTGGAGCAGGGAAACGGCGACCCCCGCCCCGCCGACGGCCCGTTGCAGCCGCACCAGCGCGACCGACAACCGCCGTTCAACGTCGATCTCCTTGGCGCGCGCGGCCTGGAGGTCCTGCTCGGCGAGGAAGAGCGCCGTCACGTCCGTCTGTCCCGCGCGGTAGGCGTCCTCCGCCTGCCGGCGACGCTGCTCCTGAAGGGGAATCAACTCCGTCCGGACGCGGACGAGGTTCGCGGCGTCGGCCTCGAAGGACTGGAGCGCCACGCGGACCTCCTCGACCACCTTGCGCCTGGCCAGCGTGAGATGGTGGCGCGCCTCAACCTGCTCGGCCGACACGCGGGCCTGCGCCGCCTGGCCCGTGTCGAAGACCGGGAGGGGCGTTGAGACGGAAGGGCCGGCGAACCACTCCTCCTCCTCCTCGCGTCCCACGTTGGCGCCCACGCCGGCGCCCTCCCAGGGGAGCAGTCGCGTGAGCGCCTCCTCGTCGCCGAGCGCGGCCAGGCGCCACGCGGCTGACTGGACCTCGGGGCGATGGGCCAGCGCCGAATCGATCCAGACCGCCTCGGCGGTGGTAGCCGGCGCGGGCGGCGACCACGGGTCCAATCGCCACGCGGCCGCGGCGGACGGTTCGCCGATGAGCCGGGCGAGCCGCAGGCGTTCTTCCCGGAGATCGCGCCGCGCGTCGGCGATGTCCACGGCCAGTTCGACGCGCTGGGTTTCGAGCGTCGTCAGGTCGTTCCGCGTGCCCTCGCCGGCCTCAAGCCTCGCCCGCGCCACAGCCACCATTTTGTCGACCAGGTCGCGCCGCGAAAGGAGCACCGGCAGCAGCGATTCCAGCGCCTGGGCCGCGATGTACCGCTCCTGCGCTTCCGCGACGCCGTCGAGCGCCACCGTCACGGCGTCGGCCACCGACTGCCGGAGGCGGTGGTCGGCGGCGCTCGACGCGCGCGGGATACGCAGCGCCCGGATCAGGTCCTGCGTGAGCGAAACCGCCACCCGCGGCTGGCCGGGACCCCATCCGAGCGCGAAGTCCAGCACGGGGTTGGGAAGCAGCCGCGCCTGGTCGGCGTCGGCCATGGCGATTCGCACGCGGGCGAGCGCCGCTTGCATCTCGGGATCGCTGGTCGCGGCCCGACGCACCGCGTCGCCGAGCGTGAGGGTCTCCCCGCCCGCCTCCGGCTCGTCCAGGGGGCCGCCCTCCCACCGGAACGCCAGGGCATGCTCAAGACCCAGAGACCGGGTCGCGGCCGCCTCGGCTTGGGGATCGGGCCGGGGCGCGGCGCAGCCCCCGATCAGAATGAGGAGAATTCCGGCCGCGCTGGGGATGAGCCGGGGGCTGGATCCCGCGCCGCCACTGACGCGAATGGGCATGGATGTCCTGGGAAGACGGTGTTCGAACGCCAACGCACGACTCGGTCGAAGCGCCCGCGCCCCAGCCTGGGACACCGGCGCGAAAAACGCGGCCGCGGTTCAGCGCGGAACGCGCGGCGACTGGTTTTCGGCTACACCTGGAGAACCACGGCGCGGATATGCCGGATCGCGTCCGGCGGGACTTTCCGCGCGAACAGCGGCGGCAGGCGCCTCGCGGGGCCGGCGAGGTCCGCCCCGATAACGGGCGCCGTGGCCGACGGCCCGGCTGAGAATATGACTCCACCCGCCGGCTGCCGGGACGCCCCAGCGGGGCACAGGTTGGCGACGATCGGCGTGTCTTGGCAGGGACGCGGCCTGGCTTCGTCGTCGTCCGTCGACTGGTCGGAACTGCCAACGTGGCCCTGACCGATCAGATCGCGGACACAGCGCCACTCGATCCGAACTCCGCCATGACTGTCCTGGCACACGGTCGGCTCACCACCGAGCAGCGTGTTGCACAGCAGGAACCAGATCGCGCAGACCCACGCGAAAGGAGAACGACCTGACGTGCGTCGCATACGCCATCCATCGCCCGCTTGGCCGCGAGCGCGGCCTTCAACCACTCTCATGCTAACAGGCGGCGTTTTCCAGGGCAAGTGTCGGCAATGGGCGGCGAGCCGCTTGCGCTGTGCGTAACTCCGTTGGCGGTAGTGGTTTGCCGTCGGGGTCGGCGGGGGTTTACCCCAATCGCCCCTGGATTTTCGCCGGTTTGACGCGCTGGCTGAGGCGGGGCGTCGATTTTTTTCTTTTTTTACCCCACATTCCCGCTTGACAGGGTATTTGTTGCGATGTATACTTCCTCTGCCTGGACCG
>JACQVU010000023.1 GCA_016209585.1 Planctomycetota bacterium | reverse complement strand
CGGGCGGCCTTTTCCCATTCCAGCCGGTGAGCGCGTTCGTGAAGTACACGCCCACTCGCTCATAGTCGCCGCCATTCGACGAAAGTGGCGCGGAGTAGTTGTGCAGAAGGAGGCCGATCTGCAGATGGGCGATCACAAACGGTGCGGAGAGAATCTCGAACCCGAACACCCGGGTCGTGGCGGCTTTCTTGAGGTCGGCTGCGACCAAGGCGTCTCCGCCGTTCCTCCGCAACGTCTCGGCGATGCGGCGCAGCACTTCGACGAGGTACGCCCCCGTGCCGCAACAGGGATCGAGGATCACGACGCTTGGATCCGCCAAGCCGTCGCTCAGCCCCAGTTCTTCTCGAAGGACGGCGTCCACGCGGTCTACTTGAAACTTGACGATTTCGGGCGGCGTGTACCAAACGCCGTACTCCCTGCGCAAATCGGGATCGAAGGCTTCGAGGAACGGCTCGTAAAAGTACTGAACCGCGTGCTCTTCCAGGAACCGGGCGAAGAACTCTCCACGATTGACACGATTCAGCGCCGCATTCGTCCAGTCAAGAACTTCGACAAGGCCCAGCGCGCCGAGTTTCGACGGCGTGGCGAGGTGCTCGTACAGATCTCGAATGAACGGCACTCGAAGTGTCCACCCCGCGGTTTTCCAGTCGAAGCGGTCCGTGCGATCCGCCCGCTCGCGGTGCCACAGAACCCATGCGGAGAAGACCCCGTAAAAGAGCGTTTGGACCAGCGTGGAGCGGAAAAAACGCTCACCCTTCTCAGAGTCAGCGCGCTGGCGCGATGGTGACGACCTTCCTCGCCTTCCAGCGCCCGCTTCTTCACCTTCTGCGGTCTCTTGAAACTCAAGCCCGAGGGATGCTTCGATGGCCATGCGCATCTGTGCGAGAACAGGAAGCCCCTTCCTCTCATCCACCCGCCCCTTCGCGTCCCTCGCGTACGACGCCAGAAACCACGCCACGTCGCGCGGATCCGCCAGCGGCGCGACGGAAAGCATCACGCGCTTCAGGTATTCAACCAAGCGCCCGCCAAGCCGCTGCGCTGCGGCCTTCGGATGCGCCGCGATACGCCAGAACGTCTCTTCGTCACCCGCCAGCGTGAACCGCTCCTGGGGCAACGGGCTGCCGGCGGCATCAGCGCCCAGCAGCAGGAAGTCGCGGTAGTTCGTCACCAGCACGGGGCCGTACTTGGCGGCGTAGCGCTTCACCTGCGCGGACCCCGCGATGGTGGTCACTTCCTCGGCAAGCCCTTTGATTTCGATGACTCCGCGGCTGGGCATTTGCCCTTCAAGCGGCGCGCCCGTCCCGACCGGCTGATTCTGCTCCGCCGTGAACAACCCGCCATCGGGCAGGCCCGCGCCGCGATTGGCGACCTGCATCACGCACCGCACCGCGGGCGTGAGCGAAACGCCCACGTCGTTGAGGAGGTTCGCCAATGCGGAGTAGTAGGACGTTTCCGCGACGGCGGCTCCGGAAGAACGGATATCGCGCAGATCGGTGAGATATTGCTCGACGGAATCCATGCCCCGGCGGTCGGCGGTCATCAGGGGTCAGGCGGCGGGTTTGCAGTTCCACCGCAAGGCGGTCGAAATCGACGCCCTCACGGGAAAATTACAAACTAGCAACTGACCACTAAGAACCTATTTCAGTCTGAAACAGGTTCTAAGCGCGAGCCGCAGGGGAACTCTACCCGGCGCCGGGCGGCCGATCAATGGGTGAAAGCGGCCGGGTGGCATCACAGGGCGGGCTTGCGCGCGCGGGCGACGCCAGCACCCGGCGATAGAATTCCTCGTACTGGGTGATGATGCGGGCGCGCGGGAACGCTTCCACCGCCCGGCCGCGGGCGGACGCGCCCATCGCGCGGCGGGCGGGGGCATCCGTGAGCAGGCGAACGGCGTGGCTGGCCATGGCCCGCACGTCGCCCACGGGGAACAGGAGGCCAGAGACGCCGTCCTGGATCACTTCGTCAAGACCACTGCCGCCGGTGGCGATGACGGGAACGGCGCAGGCCATGGCTTCGAGGGCGGCGAGGCCGAAACTCTCGTGCTCGCTGGGGAGGATGAAAAGGTCCAGGGCGCGCAGGAGTTCCTCGACGGCGTCCTGGAACCCCGCGAAGACCACGTGGTCGCGCAGGCCGTGGCGATCCACCAGCCGCTCCACGCGAGCCATTTCCGGGCCGTCGCCCACCAGCACGAGCCGCGCGGGGACGCTCTCGCGCACGATCCGGAAAACCTCCACCAGGTCGGGCAACCGCTTCACCTCTCGGAAGTTCGAGAGGTGGCCGATCAGCAGCTCGCCCCCCGGCGCCAGCGTGGCGCGCGGACCGGCGGCGTCGCCGGGGGCGAAGCGCGTGGTGTCGACGAAGTTCGGAATGACCTCGATGGGGTACGAACAGCCGCACTCTTCGATCGCCCGCCGGCGCAGGAACTGGCTGACGGCGGTGACGGCGCAGGATCGCTCCAGGGCGTGGCAGGTGACGCGCTGGTAGGAGGGGTCCATGCCGATGAGGGTGATGTCGGTGCCGTGGAGCGTGGTGATCACGCGCAGCGGACGCTCCGGCACCATTTCGCGCGCCAGGTAGACGGAGACGGCGTGAGGCACGGCGTAGTGGGAATGGACCAGGTCGAGGTGAAAGCGTTCGTGGACGTCGACGATCTTCGACGTCAGCGCCAGCGTGTAGGGCGGGTGGCGAAAGAGCGGATAGGGCCGCACCTCGACCTCGTGAAGGTGGACGCGCGGCGCGAAGTGCGGCAGACGGACCGGCGTGTCGTACGCGATGAAGTGGACCTCGTGGCCGCGCTCCGCCAGGCCCAGGCCGAGTTCCGTGGCCACGACGCCGCTGCCACCGTGGGTGGGATAACAGACGATGCCGATGCGCAGGGCGGGGGAAGGGGCCATGGCGGTCCACTCCGGTTTCGGCACGCCGTCGCGAGAACCGGCCGGGGCATCCGGCGACGGGCGGGGCCTTGATTGTCTACGGCGCCGGTTTCAACACCGGGCGCAGGGGCGCCGGGAAAAGTGCCAGCGGATCGGCCACCGGCGGCGGGCGGTCGATCCAGTAGGCCTCGCCGTAGCGCGCGCCGATGAGCGCGCCGTGGTATGAGTGGCGGCCGAGCCACCACTCCTCGAAGCGCGGGCTGGAGAGGAAGGTCTCCCGCCCGGCGCCCTCCGCCGCCGTGAGCAGTTGCGAGGCGTGGCAGCGCACGGCGGCTCGTTTCCGCTCCATGGCCTCGGTGACGTCGACGATGAGCGACGGGACGAAGGCCGGCCGGCGCCCCTCGTAGTACATGATGCGCGCGGTCTCGTGCGGTTCGCCGGCGGCGGCGAAGCGGGGCTTGCCGGCGTGGTGCGCCGCCTCTTTCACCAAGCGGCCGGCCCAGACGTGGTCGGGGTGGTCGTCGTCCGGGAAGTTGGTGACGATCACCCGGGGCCGCATGCGCCGGATCGCCTCAACCAGGGAGCGGATGAAGCCGCGGTCCATGGCCAGGCCGCCGTCCGGCAGGCCGAGGCACTCGCGCGCGGCCACGCCCATCACTTCGGCCGCGGCGGCGGCTTCCTGGGCACGGGTCGCGGTCGTGCCGCGGGTTCCCGCCTCGCCGGCGGTGAGGTCGAGCACGCCAACGCGGTAGCCGCGACGCACGGAGAGGATGATCAACCCGCCGGCGCAGATTTCCACGTCGTCGGGATGGGGGCCCACGGCCAGGAGGTCCAGGCCGCCCGTTCGGGAGCGTGGCGCGGCGGGGGTGGAGGTCATAGTTCCATCCGCGCCTTGAGGTCCATGAAACGCACCATGTCTTCAAGCGAGAGCACGCCGACCACTTCCTCGTCCCGGGTGACGATGAGGCGCGGGCGGCCGGTGGCGAGCATCCGGGCGTAGGCGCGAATGGCGTCGGTGTCGGGGTGGATGGTCCAGAGGATGAGGTTCTCATCCATCACGTCCCGCACCCGCATCGCGGCGCGGCGATCCGCCGGAATGGCCTCCACGAACTGGCTGAGAATGACGCCCTCCAGAAACCCCTCGGCCACCACGGGGTAACAGCGGTGCAACGACACGTAAAGGTGGTCGTCGATGAAGTTCTCCAGCGAGAGGTCGGGGTTCACGGTGTCGGCGTGGGTCTCCATGAAGAAACTTACCTGCACCCCTTCCAGCGTCCGCTTGACCACCAGTTGGTGCACGCTGGCGCCGGCCGCGAACCGCAGAAAAAGGCCGACGAGCGAGAGCATCAGGAAGTTGGCCCCGCCGGTGAAGACCGTGAGCCCCAGGCCCGCGAGGATGAACAGCATGCCGAAGCCGCGGCCGATCACCGCCGCCACCCGCGTGGCGCGGTAGATGCTGCCGGTGGCCTTCCAGAGCACGGAGCGCAACACCCGCCCGCCATCCATGGGGAAGCCGGGCAACATGTTGAAGACCACCAGCGCGGCGTTGGCCCCGGCCAGGGTCTCGCTCACCAGCGTGATCTGCGGGGGCAGGGGATAGCCCGCGATCTCCCGCGCCCGGAAGAGAGCGTAGAAAGCGCCGGCCAGCAGCGCGCTCACCAGCGGGCCAGCCACGGCCACCAGGAACTCGACGCCGGGGCGGGGGGATTCGTCGGCCGTTTCAGCCACGCCGCCCAGGATGAAGAGCGTGATGCCGTTGATGCGCATGCCGTAGGCGCGCGCCACGGCGCAGTGGCCCAGTTCGTGCAGCAGCACGGAGACGAACAGGAGCAGCGCGGCGGCGATGCCCATCACCAGCGAGTTGCCTTCGGGCCGTCCAGCCATCTCCCGCATGCCCTGGTAGGCCTGGAACTGCCCCCAGGTGATCAGCCCGAAGACGATGAACCAGCTGGCGTCCACCTTGATGGGGATACCGAAGACGGTGCAGACGCGGAAGCCGGGGCCGAACATCGCTCACCTCGCGCGGCCGACTGCTTGCTGGCTTCAAGGCCGCGACCTCGATCATACCACGGACGACGCACCGGCGCGGTCTGACGACCACCGTGTCACCGTGTTACCGGTCGGTTGCCG
>JACQVU010000387.1 GCA_016209585.1 Planctomycetota bacterium | reverse complement strand
AGTACATCTCGTCCGCCGGCGCCGGTGTCTTCATCTGGGCCATCGGCGAGAGCCAGGACAACCGCGGCAACGTCGTGCTCATGCGCCCCACCCCGCCCGTGAAGGAGGTCTTCGATCTCCTCGGCCTCTCGGAAATGTTCGAGATCAAGGAGAGCCTGCAGGAATCCCTGAAGGTCTTCGTCGCCACCCCGCCCAAAACCCCGGGACGGTGAGCCGGTCGACAGGCCCGCCGGTCAACGGCGCCGGCCGGCCTCTTCCAACGCGCGGCGGATGTTCTCCAGCGCCGACACCACCTCCCGCGGCCCGACCGGGATCCCCACCACCATCTGCCCCAGATCGTCTATCTCCAGCGCCAGCGGCTCCCGGTACGAGCGATCCGGCGCCACCCCCCGGTATTCCACCGCCCCGACCAGCCGGCGCCCCTTGTTCACCTGGAAGAAGTTCGGCGCCACCCCGATGAAGAGCCGGTGCGCGCGGCCCGGCACCAGCATTTCCAGCCCCTTGGCCCAGGGCTGCGCGGAGAGTGGCTGCGGCTCTTCCCGCGCGAAGGGCGAGACCTGAATGTCCTCCGTGAGGTTCAGGCGCAGGTCGAACGCGGCCGTCTTCCCGAGGTTGCGGATCTCCGCGAAAACGCTGCTGGTCTCCGGCTCGTAGGTGATGTCGAAAACCACGTAGGGGCGGTCCTGGCTCTCCCGCGCCCGCCGCATCTCCTCCACCGTCTCCCGCGCCGTGGTGTTCGCCCGGTTCGACTGCCGGATGATCAGCACCGTGGTGAGCAGGTAGATGAACGTCGCCGCCAGGCTGAGCAGACCCTGGTTCTGGTTGAGCCACTCCATGCCATGCGCCTCCTCCGTAGCAGCCGGTTCGGTGCGAGCCGGCATGCTACCCCCGTTCTCCGCGCCGTTACGGTGAGAAATGCGGGCTAGTCGCGGCGCCCAGGCTCATCGGCCTCGCGGCTCCGGCGCAGGTACTCGCGGGCGTCGTGCAGCAGCCCCTGCCGCTCTTCCTCCGGCAGGCCGGCCCAGGCCCGCCGCAGGCTGGGGTCCTTCACGAGTGTTTCCACCGCGAGGTTGCGGATGGGCGCCGGAACCTGGTCGATGGGCGGGTCTTCGAGAACATTCGCCACCCACAGGATGGCGCCGAGAATGGCGCCGAGCAGCACGACTGCCAGCGCCCCGAAGCAACCGGAGGGCATGCCGCCCGCCAGGCCCCCCAGCGGGACATCATCCAAACCCCGCGCGAGAAGCACCAACGCGCGCCGCGCGAGTGACCCGCCGCTCGATGGGTCACGCTCCCACCGCAGACGCTTGCGCGCCGCGCGGGACAGCGGTTCCAGCGCCACCTCCACGAGCGCCCCGCCGCCGACGGACGGCGAGACGGCGCGGGCCACGCCGGCAAGGTCCAGGTCGCCTTTCGTGATGCGAAGCCGCAGGCGAAGCGAGAGGCGCGCGCCCGCCGCCGGCGCGGGGCCGGGGGCGGGAAAGGCGAGCAACAGCGACTCCAGTCCGATCTCGACGGCCCGGCACGGCGCGTCGACGCCGGCGAACGTGGCCGTCGCCGCGCGAGGCAAACCGAGGCGCGCGCGGTCTGATGCGCCGCCCGTCGCCGTCCGATCGCGCCCGCTGGTTCGCCGGTTCGCCATCGCAGCGTCCCATCACCCGGCGGGCGGTCCGCCGGCCGGCCGCCACAACAGGGTGGCGTCGCCGTAGGAGTAGAACCGCAACCCTTTCTCCACCGCCTCACGGTACAACGCCAGAAGCGCCTCGCGCCCGAAAAAGGCGGATGCCAGGACCAGCAGCGTGCTGCGCGGGAGGTGGAAGTTGGTCAACAAACCGTCCACGACGCGAAACTGGAAGCCCGGCCGGACGAAGAGGTCGGTCCAGCCTTCCACGTTCGCGTCTCGCTCTCGCTCGCGCGGGGGCGTGCCTTCTTCCCACCGGGCGGCGGCGGTCTCCACCGCGCGCAGCGCCGTGGTGCCCACGGCCACCACCCGGCCGCCGGCGGCGCGGGTCTGGCGCACGGCGCGGGCGGCGGCGTCCGGCACGCGGAAGAACTCGGCGTGCATGCGGTGATCATCAAGCCGCTCGGCGGCCAGCGGCAGGAAGGTGCCGGGGCCGACGTGCAGCGTGATCGTCGCGCGGCGAACGTCGGCGGCTTCCAGGCGATCCAGGAGTTCGCGCGTGAAGTGCAGGCTGGCGGTGGGCGCGGCCACCGATCCGTCGACCGCGGCGAGCAGCGACTGGTAGCGTTCACGGTCGGCGGGGCCGCGCGCGTCGCCCTCCACGCGACGGATGTAGGGCGGCAGCGGGGTCTCGCCGAATCGCCACAGCGCGCGGGCGAGGTCGGGCGCACCTTCCGGAAGCGCGAACCGGGCCGACACGAGCGTGGCGGGATCGCCCGCGCCCTTTGCTCTTTTGCCGACAATCACCGCCCTCAGCGCGCCGGCGGCGAAGGTAAGCGTTTCACCCACCCGCAGCCGGCCGGACTTCGTGGCGATCAGGTCGGCGGTGTCGCCGTCAAAGGGGCCGACGACCAGGGCCTCGACGCGGCCCCCGCTCTCCCGCCGCCCGGCCAGACGGGCGGGAATGACGCGGGTGTCATTGAACAGCAGAAGGTCGCCCGCGCGCAGGAACCGGCCGATCTCGCGGAACAGGGCGAACTCGACGCGGCCGCTCCGGCCGCCGGCGACCACCAGCGTAGATGCGTCCCGTGGCGAGGCCGGCTCCTGGGCGATCAGGCGCGGGGGAAGGAGATAGTCGTACGTCGCCGCCAGCCGCTCGTCGGGAGAGCCCGGCGGGGCGGCGGCGGCGGCCGGTCCGGTCTGCGCCTCGCCGCGAGTGTCCCGGCGCACGGGCGACGCGATCCGGTCAGAAAATGGTGAACTTGGGAACGGTATAGACACCGTTCGCGAAGGAGGCGCCAAGGGCCGCGCGCGTTTTTGCAGGGTCATTGACGGCGCGCGCGCGCTCGTAGGCGGCGTCGAGGTTCTCAAGAGCGTTGTCGAGGTTGGTCTTGAGGGCGGACTCGAAGTTGGTGGTGATGTCGAACTTGTCGGCGTAGGCCTGGATGGTGGCGTCAATCTTCGCCTCCAACGTCTCCTTCTTGCTGGGCGGCAAGGCGAGAACCGTGGAAAAGACGTCGTTGGAAACGTGGTCGGCGATGTGCATCGCCAGTTCCTGGCGCAGCCCCTGCGGCGCGCGCGCGGCTTCCACCACCTCGTACCCGACCGAGAGCGAGAAGAAGATCGAATCGGCGAAGAGCGTGCCGTTGGCGATCACGTCGGCGAACTTGTCGGTGCCGGCGTACGTGAGGTTGGCGAGATCGAAGTAGGCGTACTTGTTCGCGCGCAGTAAATCCTCGCGCTGGTCTAACAGCACTTTCGTGTCGAGCGTGCCCGTGGAAACGCTGGCCGCCAGCCGCGCCCGGACCGCGTCCTGCTGCGAGCGGATACGGGACTCCTCGGCCGAAGGCGCTTCCCCTTCCGTGCGGGAGAGCATGGTGAAATTCTCGCCGTCGAGCCGGAACTTGACGCCGTTGATCGTGAAGGGCCGCGCCGAGTCGATGCCCAGGAACTGCAGGGCCGTCTTGCGGTCGAGCAACTCCAACTTGCTGAACACGGGGTTGTCGTTCACCTCGCGGATGGTGACGTTCCCCTCCGCCGCCTGGAAGAGCGTGTAGAGCGTCTTGGCGGCGTCGTAGGATTCGAGATCGAACTGGAAGGTCTCGGTGCGGAAGGCGGCGGAGTCGGCGCCGCCCTGGCGAAGGCGGAGGTCGGCGTCGGGGCGGTCGAAGTCTTTGGCGAACTCCGGCCCTTTCTTCCGGTCCATGCGGATTTCGAAACGGTCGCCGTCTTCGTTCTGCGCGCGGATCACGTCGCCGTAGGTGAACGTGAGTTCCGCGTTCTTGCTCGCCCGCGGCGGCGGCCCCTGCACCAGTTGCCGGATGCGCCGGATCTCCGCCGGCTCTTCATCCTTGCCGGAGAAGAGGTCGTCGACGCTGCTGCCGCCGCCGCTGAACGGGCTGGAGATAGGGCTGACCATGCGAGATCCGAGTCTATCCCCTATTATCGGCTCGACGCCGCGAGGGGTTGAGCAAAATCGGGGCCGGGCCGGGGGATCGACGCCAGCACGTCCGGCAGCGAACGCGCCTCGTCCTTGCACGGAATCTGGATGACCAGCCTCATCCGCGCCCCCTCGCCCT
>JACQVU010000385.1 GCA_016209585.1 Planctomycetota bacterium | reverse complement strand
GACCGGGGGGCGGGCGCGGATTGGCGCTTCTCAGGGTTTACGTCGCCGCCCGTCGGCACGCGCAGGCAGACGTACGGCATGTTCTCCAACCGGGCGACGGCTCGATAGGGCCGATCCGTCACGGCAGCCGGTCGACGAACAGCATGACGATATCGAGAACGAAGAGCGCCACCACGGCCAGTTCCAGGATGAGCATCTGGCGGTTGTGGGTGCGATCGTGGAGCAGGGTGTAGAGGCTTTCCACGGTGGCCAGTTTCTCGCGCAGGCTCTCTTCCCAGGCCTTGAGCGAGAAGCGGTCGGCGGCGGCGTTGAAGACCTTGGCGAGATAGAGGTCGCCGACCAGTTTGAGGAAGTTGGTGACCTTCTCGACCACCTCGGAGACGTCAAGTTTGACCGCGGAGAGGAAGTCGATGGTGCGCGCGAACGGCCGGAGCGAGATGGCGCCGCGCCTTTGCTCCAGGTCGTCGTAGGCCTTGGCCAGCACCTGGTCGAGCAGGAGGTCGTAGCGCCGCAACTCCAGGAACATCACCGCCGCGTACTCCAGCACGTCGGGCACGTCGTAGGAGCGGCGGGGGTCAAGCAGGAAGGCCGCGTGCCAGTCGACGACCGCGAGATCGTCGGCGTAGTAGGAGAGCGGGCGGCGCACCGCGTCGGCCAGTTCCCCCTCCGAGAGCGGCTCCAGTTCGCAGCGCAGCAGCCGGCCGAGCGCCACGCCGTGGTCGCGCATGATCTCGCGGGGCGAGATCGGTTCGGCGAACTTCTGGACCGCGAACATGGCGTACTCCTGCCACTCGTGCTCGTCAGGCACGTCGACCGGTATGGCGTACCGCGCCCGTTTGACGGCCGGCGCGATCTCCCGCGCGAGGCGATCCACCTGCGCCCGCGCCGTCCGCCGCACTTCCGGGTTTCCCACCAGTTCCGTCGCCAGGGCCGCCAAATCCTCCAGCGGTCCAGCCAGTGGCGACCGAAAGACCACCACCATCACGCCGAAGGTGAACGCCTTCACCCGGCAGTCCACCCGCAGGGATCGCTTGCCCGTGGCCAGCGTCATCTCGCCCAGACGAATGAGCAGCGGCGTGGTCTGGTACTGCACGTAGACCGGCGTGAGCCGCTGGCAGACCAGCGGAGCGCGGCTGGCGGACTCGCCGAGGATGGCCGGGACGCGGTCCAGGTCGATCTCGTCGCCCACGTCGAAGCAGAAATAGTGGAGCAGCAGCCCCTGTTCGATGACGGGCATGGCCCGGCCACCTCCCGCACCGTCTACCGTATACTGGCGTGCGATGCCGAACCAGCCGTTTCCGCCGGGGGAGGCGACCGGGGGCGCGGGTTCTCCCGGGCCGCTGGCCGCGAAACTGGGGCGCTTGCCGCGCTCGCCGGGGGTCTATCTGTTCAAGGACGCCCGTGGGCGCACGATCTACGCCGGCAAAGCCGCCGTGCTGGCCGCGCGGGTGCGCGGCTACTTCACGCGCGACGGCGACGGCCGGGTCAACCTGCCGTTCCTCATGCGCCACGTGGCCGACGTGGAAACCATCGTCACCGCCACCGAGAAGGACGCGCTGGTGCTGGAGAACGAGGTCATCAAGAAGGAGAAACCGCGGTACAACGTGCTGCTGAAGGACGACAAGCACTTCGCGGTCATCCGGGTGTCGGTGAAGCACCGCTTCCCCCGGGTCTCGGTGGAGCGCGCCTTCCGGCGCGACGGCGGGTTGTACTTCGGGCCGTTCACCTCGGCCGGGGCCATGCGCGAGACGCTGAAGACGCTGGGGCAGGTCTTCCCGCTGCGCCGCTGCACGGACTACGAACTGGCCCACCGCGAGCGCCCCTGCCTCTACTGGGACATCGGCTGCTGCGCCGCCCCCTGCGTGGGGCGCATCGGCGAGGCGGAGTATCGCGCCCACGTCGAGGGGTTCGTGGCGACGCTGCAGGGGAAAGACGAGGCGCTGCCCACGCGCCTCCGCGACGAGATGGAGGCCGCGGCGCGCGACCTGCGCTTCGAAGACGCCGCGCGCCGGCGCGACCAACTCCGGGCGCTGGAGACGGTTACCGCCCAGCACCGGCCGGTGGCGCCCGGAATGGAGGACTTCGACGCCTTCGGCGCCCACCGCGTCCGCACCCATGCCGAGTTCTCCGTGGCGCAGGTCCGCGCCGGGAAAATCGCTTGGGTGGATTCCTACACCGTGAAGAGCGAACTGCCCGATGACGACCTCCTGGCCAGCGTCGTCGCCCGCTACTATGACCGCCGCGACTTCGTGCCGCGCGCCGTGCTGCTCCCCCGCGATCTCCCCGGCGCGGAGGTCATCGCCGCCTGGCTCGCCGAGCGCCGCGGCGGACCGGTCGATCTCGCCGTGCCCCAGCGGGGGGAGAAGCGCCGCGTGCTGGAAATGGCCGAAGAGAACGCCCGCGAGAACTACCGCGTGAAGATCGACGCCGAGCAGCGCAACCGCGCCCTCCTGGAGGCGCTGCGCGACGCCCTCTCGCTCGTCAACCTCCCGGCGCGCATCGAGTGCGTCGACAACTCCAACATCCAGGGAACCTCGCCCGTGGCGGCCGTGGTCGCCTTCACCAACGGCGTGCCCGACAAGGCCAGGTATCGCAAGTACCGCGTCAAGTCGGTCGCCGGCGCCGACGACTTCGCCACCATGGAAG
>JACQVU010000384.1 GCA_016209585.1 Planctomycetota bacterium | reverse complement strand
GTGTACGCTTTTCTCGCGGAAACCCTCACCGCCGCGCTCGCCGGCCGCCCGCCGCCCCGCTTGGCGCCGGCGTGAACAGCGCCGGGCGCCGGCGCCCACTTCCCCAACGCCCCCACAAAAAACAGGCTCGCCGCCTGACGCCAGGCGGCCGCAGGCTCGCCCGTCCCCAGGGGAGGGGGTGAACGGTTACGGTGGTGGTCGACACGTGGCTTCGGAATCGAGATCGGCACCCGGGGCAATTGCCGCCGGGCACACCCGGCGCGACCGGCAGCGTCCAGTGGCGGCCGAAGCCGGACAACGTGTTCATCACCGATTCGGAGGCCGGATCGCTTCACAGAGAGATCGTGGCGATGGACTTCACGGAATGTCTCACATTGGGAAAGGAGTTCACTTCGTCGTCCCGTTTTGATCAAATCGAGTTCGAACGGGACGAGGCGGTATACGGGCTTTTCCCCGAGTTCAAAGCGTACGTCACCAAGAGCGCCGCGCGAGACGGGGTGTCGAAAATGAACCGCGTGTGTGAGGTAGAGGTTGATCGCATCGTCGATTCGGTGCCGCGCCAGTGGGGCTTCTCGGCGGCTGTCGGGCAGCGGGTGAAGGCCTTTCTGCTCGCCCGCAGCCATTTTCTGTCGCAGACTCTCGTACAATCACTGATGATTCTGGCCGCGCGCCCCCAGCCGCTGCCGTTCCCGGAGAAGGAGGAGTAATGGACGCCGTCCCCGCTTACTTCTGCCTCATCCAGTACTGCCCCGACCCCGCCCGGTACGAAGCCGTCAACGTCGGCATTCTGCTCTTCTGCCCGTCGCGCAGCGACTTCTTCCTTCAGTCACGCGTCGCGCCGTCAAACGAGAGGGTGCGGCGTATGTTCGGAAAGAAGTCGTATTCCTCGGAGTTCGTCGATCGCGCCAAGCGGGCGATGGTCGAGCGCATCGAGGCTGAGCGCCGCCACATTCGGACGGTCGAGGATCTGAAAGCCTTCGCCGCGACGCGCGCCAACGAGATTCGTCTCTCGCCGCCCCGCCTTCTGGCCACGACCGATCCGAAGGCGGAACTCGACCGGATGTTCGACGAATACGTCCTCGATCGGCGGGAACGGCCATCCACACGTCGCTCCAGCCCACGCACCATTCCGGCTCTCAGGAAGGCGCTTACGCCTCTCGTCAGGGATCTCAAGGTCCGCACCCAGTACCCGCATGTCATTCCCATCGACGGCAGGACGGAGGTGTTCCCGTTCGCCTGGGGGAATGGCCGCCTCAATCTCGTCGCCGAGCAGGTGTTTCCCCGCGAACCGGACCACGCGAAGGCGCGCGCGAAGGAATTGGTCACCGATTCGCAACTCCTTGATTCCCCCCCTGAAGGGCCTGGCGCGGTGCTTCAAGTGGTTGCCTCGATTCCCCCGGAGGTCGCCGACGCCAAGACGGCCATCGTCGCCATGTTCAAGCAGTTCCACGCGCGCCTCATCCTGGAGACGGACATTCCCAATTTCGTACATGAAGTTGAGGGGCAAGCGCATGCGCTTCCTCTGCCGTGAAGTCGCTCGCGACCTCGCGTCGTCGGCCCCCCGCCGCCCTCACTGGAACAGCGTCATCACCCGCTCGAAGAAGCCGGGGTGGTCCTTGCTGGCCGCGCTCCCGCCCTCCACCACGCGCGGCGAGATGTTCTGCACGGCGCGCCGCAGACAGCGGCTGGCGTCGGCTTTCTCGTCGAACAACGTGTACGGCACCCGCGCCTTCATCGACTCCACCACCACCTTGTCGTCCTTCACCCAGCCCAGCAGGTTGAGGTCCAGTTCCAGATACTGTTTGCAGATGGCGGCCAGCCCCTCGGCCACCTTCATGGAAGAGCGCTCGTCGTCGCCCTTGTTCACCAGCAGGTGGATGCGGCCGTGCTTGGGATGGGCCGCGATCAGTTTGATGGTGGCGTAGGCGTCGGTCACCGAGGTGTGCTCCGGCATGGCCACCACCACGATGTCGTCGGCCATCCGGCAGAACTTGATGACGTTCTCATGGATGCCCGCGCCCGTGTCCAGAATCAAAATGTCGGCAGAGCGCTCCAGTTCCATGAGCGACTGCATGAGGTGCTGCCGCTCCTTCAGATCAAGATTGGCGATCTGCTCGAACCCGTTGGCGCCCGGCACCACCAGCACCCCGGCCGGGCCGGACACCATCACCTCTTTGATGCTCTTGGCGCCGTTGATCACGTGCGACAGGTTGTACGGCGCCTCGATGTCCATCAGCAAATCCAGGTTCGCCAGCCCCAGATCGAGGTCCACGGCGATCACCCGGAAACCAGCCTGCGACAACACCACCGCCAGGTTGGCCGCGGTGTGCGTCTTGCCCACGCCCCCCTTGCCGCTGGTGACCGCGAACACGCGCGTGCCCCGGCGGCGCGCCTCGCGCGCGGATGAGTTGTCGCCGATTCGTGTCGTCACAACGCTCCTCCCCTCACACACGTCAGCCCCGGCGCGCCACCGGGCGAAAAGCCGCCCGCCCGGCGTCGCGCGCCAACCATGCATTATATCGGCAACCCGCGACCGCCAAGGGAGAAAAAGCCTCCCTCTCCCCGCTCCGCCCTGATACGCGGGCCACGGTGGCCGAGTTCGGAAGCGTGCCGGGCATCGTCTCCCGCGCGAAGTGACCGGCCGGCGAACCCGTTTTCCGTTTGAGAGCGCCGGCGCGCGGGGGGAAGATCGCCCCCGCCTCCTTGGTGGTGGAGGCGCGTTCTCACCGCGAGAGATTTCGGTCGTGCGCCCGTCGGTCGCTCTTCGCCTTCTCGTCGCCTTCCTGGCGTCGGCGGCGGCGTTGCCGCTCGCGCTGGCGGGGTGCGGCGCCGGCGCGGCTGGGGAGCGCGGGGCGGCGGCCGGGGCCGAGCCGGCGCGGGTCTCGGT
>JACQVU010000377.1 GCA_016209585.1 Planctomycetota bacterium | reverse complement strand
GTCCGCGCCCTCATCGACGAACTGCGCTCGCCCAACCGCGCCTACGCCTGGGAGGTGGCGGCCTCGCTGGCGCAGGTCTTCGGCGTCGAACACGGCCTTGACGCCGCCCGCTGGTACGCCGAAATCGACCATGCCGGACGCTGACCCGGCCGACCGCGCCCCTCGCCCCTCGTCCCGCGCCCCTGGCCCCGATGCGCATCGACATCCGCGCCCAACCGCCCGATACGTTCGGCGAAGTCTTCTGGCGCCGGGCGATTCCCAGCGTCCTCCACGCCAAGAACGCCGTTCTCGATGAGATCGTTTCCGTCATCGCCAACCGCTACCTCTGCACGCCGGACGACGAGAGCCACGTTCGCCTCTGCCTCGACGAAGCGCTGGTGAACGCCATCCGCCACGGTAACCGCGAGGATCCGGCGAAACCGGTGCACGTGGAGGTCTTCGGCGACGACACCGGCTGGGGGGTCATCGTCCGCGACCAGGGCCAGGGCTTCCCCGCCGGCGACGTGGCTGACCCCACCGCCGGCGAGAATCTCTTCCGCGAAGGAGGCCGCGGCCTGCTGCTCATGCGGGAACTGATGGACCAGGTTTGCTTCTTCGCCGGGGGCGCGGGCCTCTTTCTTTCGCGCCGGTGTAGCCCCCGTCCGCCCGCCCCGCCGGAATGACAATCTGACCTGTTAGCCGGCGACCGCGGGGACGTGGCGGCGGTCGGCCGGCGCGCCGGAGACCTTTTCTCCTTGGCCGGGACCGCGGTTTCCGGTATAAGAACGCTCCCCGGAAACGCTTGCTCGCTGGTGGTCTCACTCTCGGGCGCGCGTCTCCGGGGACCTTTTTTCACGGCCTTTGCCCGCGCCCTCCGGCAGCACGCCGTGGGCGCGCGGGGAACTGGTTGGCGCTCATCCGCATGCAACCTCTGCTGGTCGGCTCTCTCTCCCGTTTCGCCGGGAAGAACCTCATCTGTCTCGGTTTCGCGCGCCGGTTCGAGGAAGACGGTCTCACCGTGGGCTTCTTCAAGCCCATCGGGCTGTTCCCGATGCAGCATGAGGAGACCACGGTGGACGCCGACGCGGTCTTCTTCCGCAAGGTACTGAGGTTGAAGGAGGCGCCGGCCGACCTCTGCCCGGTAGTCATGACCGATGCCCTGGTGGAGCAGGCCCTGGACGACGACGCCGGCGACACCGTGGCCAAGGTGGACAAGGCGTTCAAGAAAGTGTCCAAGGACAAAGACGTGGTGCTGGTGGACGGAACCGGCGATCTCAACGCCGGCACGGTGTTCGGCGTCTCGGAGGCCGACATCATCCGCAAGTACAAGGCCAAGGTGGTGATGGTGGACCGCTGGGGCTACTTGAACCAGACGCTGGACGGTTTCCTGGGCGTGAAGCGGGCGCTCAAGTCGCAACTGGCCGGGGTGGTGATCAACCGGGTGCCGCAGAACAAGCGCGACTTTGTGCTGGACCGCGTCGGCGCCTTCCTCAAGAAAAACGAAGTGGACCTGCTGGGGGTGCTGCCCGAAGACGTGACGCTCAACGCCGTGTCGGTGAAGGAGATTCTTGACTGTCTCGGCGCCGAACTGATCCTTGGCCGCGACAAACTGTCGGACCTCATCGAACGCTACCAGATCGGCGCCATGAGCGTCGAGTCGGCGCTCGTCCATTTCCGGCGCGTCAAGAACAAGGCCGTGGTCATCGGCGGCGACCGGCCCGACATGCACCTGGCCGCGATGGAAACCAACACCAAACTGCTGGTGCTCACGGGCGGCGTCCATCCCAACGAGATTATCCTGTCGCGCGCCGACGCCAACCAGGTGGCCGTGATGGTCACCAAGGAAGACACGCAGGCCACCGTCGAACGGCTCGAGTCGCTCCTCGGCTACACCGCCCTTCGCAACGAGAACAAGGTGAAGGCCGCCGTCACCCTGGTCAACAACGCCATCGACTTCCAGCGCCTCTACGACAACCTCGGCTTCGAGGTGCTCTGAATATCCCCGACCTTTCTGAAGCGCAATGAGGGGTGACGCGGGACGGCGAGAGAGGAGCAGCCTCTATGGTCGCAATGTTCTACGAGCAAGACGCCAACCCCCGCGCGCTGGCCGGTGTCACGGTTGCGGTCATGGGGTACGGCAGCCAGGGCCGGGCGCAGGCGCTGAACCTGCGTGACTCGGGAGTGGAGGTCATCGTCGGGCTGCGCGCCGAGTCCCAGAGCGCCCCGCGTGCCCGGCGTGACGGCCTCCGGGTCGCGGCGCCGTCCGAGGCTGCGGCGGCCGCGCAATGGGTGCAGATGCTGACACCGGACGAAAGCCAGGCCGAGTTCTACGAGCGCGAGATCGCGGCTCACGTCGGCGCGGGGAAGACGCTCGGCTTCTCGCACGGTTTCAGCATCCACTTCAAGCGCATCACGGCGCCGCGCGAGGTGGACGTGGTGATGGTCGCGCCGAAAGCGCCCGGCCACCTGGTTCGCCGGCTCTATGAGGAGAAGAAAGGCGCGCCCGCGCTCCTGGCGGTGCAGCAGGACGCCTCGGGAAGGGCAAGGGAGCGCGCGCTGGCCTACGCCCACGCCATCGGCGCCACGCGCGCGGGGGTCATCGAGACCACCTTCAAGGACGAAACCGAAACCGATCTCTTCGGCGAGCAGGCCGTGCTCTGCGGCGGTTGCGCCGCCCTGGTCCAGGCTGGCTTCGAGACGCTGGTGGAGAACGGGTATCCGGCCGAACTGGCCTACTTCGAGTGTCTGCACGAACTGAAACTGATCGTCGACCTCATCTACGAGGGCGGCCTCGCGAACATGCGCTACTCCATCTCCAACACCGCGGAGTATGGCGACCTCACCCGCGGCCCCAGGGTGATCGACGCCTCGGTCAAGCGCCGCATGCAATCTTTACTCGACGACATCCGCTCCGGCGCCTTCGCCCGCGAGTGGGTCGAAGAGTGGACCTCCGGCGCGAAGAAGTTCCAGCGCCTCCGCGCCTCCGCCGCCGAACACCCCATCGAGAAAGTAGGCGAGAAACTGCGGGCCATGATGCCGTTCGTCGGCAAGACCGCGAAGCAGCACGAACAGGGGCCGGGGGCTGGGGGCTAGGGAATGGGGGATCCCGCCGTAGACCCGGTGGTCTTCGTTCCCTTCGCGGAGGAACTGGCCGACGCGGCCGGGGAGATCGCGCGGCGCTATTTCCGCGAGCCGGCGCTGGGCGTTGACGCCAAGGCGGACGGCTCGCCCGTGACCCGCGCCGACCGGGAGGCGGAGGCGGCGATGCGGGATCGCATCGCGCGGCGCTTCCCCACGCACGGCGTCATCGGCGAGGAACATGGGGAAAGCAACCCGGGCGCGGAGTTCCGGTGGGTGCTGGACCCGATCGATGGGACAAAGAGTTACGTGCTGGGCATTCCGATGTTCGCCACGCTCATCGCGCTGCTGCACGGCGCCGATCCCATCCTGGGCGTCATCGACCAGAGCGTGCTGCGCCACCGCGCCATCGGCGACAACCGCCGCGCGACCGTCAACGGCCGCGCGGTTCACGTGCGGCCCTGCGACGACCCCCGCGAAGCGGCTCTGCTCACCCCGGATCACTGGAGCGGCGAGGCGTTCCAGCCGCGCACCGCCGCGGGCTTCGATCGGTTGACGCGCGCCGCGCGGGTTTATCGCTGCATCGGCGACGGCTACGCCTATTCGCTGCTGGCCGCGGGCTTCGTTGACGCCGTGGTCGATCCGGTGATGAACCTCTGGGACCTGGCCGCGCTGCTGCCGGTGGTGCGCGGCGCGGGGGGAGTGATCACCTCGTGGGAGGGCGGCGAACCCCTCGCGGGCCGCAGCGCCGTCGCCGCCGGACCGTTGTTGCACCACAAGATCATGGCGACGTTACACGCCGCCTGACGGCCCGTCGGGGCTTTCCCGTCGGCACGTCGCCGCGCGCGGCGATCCCATGGCGCGGGGCCACGGGCCGCGGGGAACTGGCGCGGCGGGAGGCGGTGGAGTATTGTTTCCCCGGCGCCTCTCGCCGGGCGCCGGTGAGCACGCATGGATATTCGCCAAGTCTTCCCCGTGACCGTCAGCGATGACGGGATGACCGCGTTCATGGCGGTCGCGCCGCCGCCCGCCAAGGAGGTGGAGAAGGTGGCCGTGGGAGAGGTGGTTTCGTACGTCAAGGAGGGCTGCAAGATCGCCGAGGCGCGGCGGGAGGTCGTCGAGGAACTAGTGCGGCTCTTCAACGAGCAGCCGGAGCAGACCCGCCCGCCGGAGATCATCGCTCAGGGGCGCCCGCCGGTGAGCGAGAAGCACGGTGAGATCGTCTGGGCGACCGACTTCTTCAACCCCCGGCCGGTGGCGGAACAGGACGGGTCGGTGGACTTTTACGCGGTGTCGCGGGTGGCGAACGTGTCGGAGCGCGACCTGCTCTGCGCCGTGACTCCGCCGGTCGCGGGTGTTCCCGGCGTCAACGCCAAGGGCGAGCCGCTGCCGGTGGGGGAGCCGAAGCCCGCGGCCATCAAGGCGGGGGAGGGGGTGGACTTCCAGCCCGACCCCGCGGGGGCGCCGGCGGGAAAGTACTTCGCGGCTCGCGACGGTCGCGTGCTCTGGGACCGGCAGGTGCTGGCGGTCAGCCCCATCGCGTTCATTCCGGGGGACGTGGATTTTGAGACGGGGAACATCGACTTCAAAGGCTCTGTGGACATCAAGCGGAGCGTGCTCGACAACTTCACGGTGAAGGCGTCGCAGGACGTGTCGGTGGGCCAGTGGGTGCAGGCGGCGTCGGTGGAGGCCGGGGGCAACCTGGTGGTGGGCGCGGGCGTCGCCGGCAAGGACAAGAACGTGGTGACGGTGCGCGGCGACACCAAGGTGAAGTACCTGAACTCGGCCAAGGTCCGCGCCGGGGGAGACGTTTCGATTGGGGCGGAATGCCTGGCCAGCGAGGTGGTGTGCAACGGCCGCCTCCGCGCCGAGAAAGCCACCGTGACCGGCGGCACGCTCATGGTTTTCAAGGGCGGCGAGGTGGACACGCTGGGCGCTCCGGGCGGCACCCGCACCGACCTCTATCTCGGCCGGAACCTCTACGCCGAGCAGGAGCACGCCGCCATCGTGAAGGAGATGAAGAAACGTCGCGCGAAGGTGGAGAACACGCTCAAGAAGATCGAGCCGTACCGTAAGGAACTGAAGAAACTTCCACCGGAGCAGAAGAAGAAGGTCGCGGTGTTGCTGACGTTGGTGAAGGAGGAACAGGCGCAGGTCCGCGACCTCGAGGAGCGCCGCAAGGAGGTCGACAAGATCGCCGGCGGCAATCTCGGGGCTAAACTGGTGGTGAAGTCCACGCTGCACGCGGGCGTGGCGATCTTCATGGGCAAAGAGACCTACGAGGTGTCCGATTCCGTTCGCGGCCCGGTCACCATCCGGTATTCCGCGGAGGAACAGCGCATCGCCGTCAGCGGCGCCTGATCCATGCCACCCAAAGCCGTCGCGCTCTTCTCCGGTGGCTTGGACAGCATGCTGGCCGTCAAGGTGATGCAGCAGCAGGGCATCGAGGTCGAGAGCCTCAACTTCCGCACCCAGTTCAACTGCTGCAAGGACGAGGCCTCACGCGCCGCCAACGCCCTCGGCATCCGCGTGACCCTCGTCTCCACCGACGACGCCTACCTGCGCCTCGTCGAAAAACCGCGCTTCGGCTACGGCCGGGCCGTGAACCCGTGCAGCGATTGTCGCATCTACATGTTCGAGCGCGCCGCGAAGATGATGGCCGCCGTCGGCGCCTCGTTCATCGTCTCCGGCGAGGTCGTCGGCCAGCGGCCTAACTCTCAAATGCGGGGCCAACTTCAGCGGATCGAACGCGGCGCCAACCTCGCCGGCCTGATCCTGCGCCCGCTCTCCGCCAAACTGCTCCCCCCCACCAAGCCGGAACTGGAGGGCGTGGTCGACCGCCAGCGCCTTCACGGCTTCTCCGGCCGATCCCGCAAGGGGCTGATGGACCTGGCCCGCGCCTTCGGCATCCACGACATCCCCACCCCCTCCACCGGCTGCATCCTCACCGAGAAGGAGTTCGGCAAGCGGGTGCGCGACCTCTGGTCCCACCAGTCCCAGTACGACCGCTGGGACTACGAAGCGCTCAAGGTCGGCCGCCACCTGCGCCTCCCGGGCGGCCACAAGATCGTCATCGCCCGCGACCAGGAGGAAGGCTGGCTGCTGGAATCGCTCCACAGCCGCCGGACGGAAGGCACGGCGCTCTTTCTCCCCGCCAACTTCAACGGCCCCACCGGCCTCTTGGTGTTGAGCCAGGCGGCGCGTGCTGGTTCCTCCGCGCCCGCCGCGATCGCTCCGGCCCCCGGGGTGGTCGAGGACGAGCCGTCCGTGCGCCGCCGCGCGCTGGCGCTGCTGCTGGCGTGGTCGAAAAAGGCCGAGCCTGATAACGCTCTCTACGTCGTTCGCTCCGCCGCCGGTGAGGAAGAGGTCCGCGCCCCTTCTCCCGCCCCGCGCGCGGACGCCACGCCGCTGCTGGTGTGACGCGGCGGCGTCCCCCCGCGCGCGGCGTCGGTAGGAGCTGGCCACCGGCGTCGATTTCCGTCAACCCTGACTCGTCCGAAGAGGCCTCATGGGCAAGTTCGACGCCGCCGAGAAGACGCTGTTCGCCATTGACCCCTGGGCGCTGATCTATCTGGCGGAGAAGGCGCTGGGCGTGCCGCTGGTGAAGAAGC
>JACQVU010000376.1 GCA_016209585.1 Planctomycetota bacterium | reverse complement strand
GCCGCGCGCGCCATCCAGGAAGGCGCGCCGCGCCTCTCCATCCACGTGCTGACCGAGAAGGAAGCCGCCAAGACCGGCCTCATCTGCGGCGGCAAGGTGGAGGTGTTCATCGAGCCGCTGGTGTCGCATCGGGTCTACATCTTCGGCGGCGGCCACGTCGGGCGGGAGGTCGAGGCCCTGGCGCGGCGCGTCGGCTTCTCCACCACCGTCATCGACGACCGCGAAGAGTTCGCCTCTCGCGCGCGCTTCCCGGAGGCGGGCGACGTGCGGCGGTTGGACTTCGCCGCGTGGCCGGAGCACGTCGTTATCGGACCGAATGCGTACATCGTGATCCTGACTCGCGGCCACGAACATGATGAGATCGTCCTGGCCGGCGCCCTGAAAACCCCCGCGCGCTACATCGGCATGATCGGCAGCGCGCGCAAGGTGAAGCGCACCTATGACCGCATGCTGAAAAAGGGCGACGAAAAGGTGACCGAGGCCGCCCTCGCGCGCGTGGAAGCGCCCATCGGCATCGACATCGGCTCGCGCACCTCCGAGGAGATCGCCGTCTCCATCGTCGCCCGGCTGATCCAGGTGAAGAACGAGGGCAAGGGGTGAAGGGGGGGCGCGCGGGCACGGACTTTTCGTTCACGAACGTTCTGGACCCGTGAGGGTGTCGCGGGGAGACCGGCTGACGGTGTAGGCTGGGGGTGGGTTCTTGCTGGTCGCTGGTCATCAGCGGGGGATTTCCACGTGAGCATCTCCATCTCCTACGACTTCTCGGCCAGCGGCGACGAGGCCGAGATCCGCGCGCGGTTCGCGCGACTCGCCGAGCGGTTTCGCCGTCTGCCGGTGGTGAGCGTGGCGGAACCCCGGTTCCGCGTGGGGTTCCCATCGTACCGCCTGCTCCGGGTGAAGGAGGCGGAAGAGCAAGCCCGGAGCAAGCGCGAGAAGGCATCGAATCGGCCGAACCGGTCGTCGCGGAAGCGCAAGGCCGAAGTGGACGACTTGCTCCTGTTCTTCAGGAGTCCGCTGAACTGGGACCTTCCCCAGGACGCGAGCGCGGCGCCCAAAGTCGGGAGTTCGCCGTTCTCCGAAGAAAGGTGGAAAAAGCGGTCCGAGTGGGGCGAGACAATCGTGGAGTGGAAAGGCGACTGGGCTTTTTTCTGCGACGGCCCGGTGAGGATGATCCTGAATCGCGTGCGCGAGACATGGCTCGGCGCCAACACCAGGGCGCACGCGCTCGACGTCAGGGTGGGAGAGGGGTGCGAGCCGTTCACGGTGCGCCTCGCGCGCGCCGGGCCGGGTGTCAAGTGGAAGGGAGCCGGCTGCACGAAAACGCAGTACGCCGAGCACTTCGTCACCTGTCACCTCGCCGTCATCCGCATGCTCGAAATGTGCGAGGAGGAAGGGATTCGCGTGAAGGTGTTCGACGGCGGCAAGTTCTGGGCCACGTACAACTGGGAACTTCTGGCCAAAATACTCAACGAGGAAACGGCATTCATCAGCCTGATGGCCAATGCGATCTCCGGCGTGCTTCCCGTTGAGGTGCACGAGGTGTCGGCGCCCATTCGGGAGTCGGCGAACTACCTCACCGTTTCCGGACAGCCCGAACTTCCGGACTGGTTTCTGGAAGGGCGCACCTTCCGGCCACGGCGCAAGAAGCGCTGAGGGCCGTGTTCGCCCCTTACGGGCGCGTTACCCGCCGGCCTTCTCTACCCACCGCCGCCAGCGCCGAATGGCGGCGGCGTTGCTTTCGCGCCGCGTGGCGCCGGCGGCGCCGCCGACGGCGAAGGGGTTGAACACGTTGCCCGGTTCGCCGCTCAACATGCCGAGCGCCTGGGAGGCGGCCATGCGCACGCCGTCTTCCTCCTGGTGGTCTTCCAGGCGAGCGAGCAGCGCGCGGGCTGAGGCGCGATCTTTCAACCGGCCGAGGGAGAGCGCGGCCTGGGCGCGGACGACGGCCGCGGGGTCGGACGCCAACCGTTCGCGCAGCGCGCCGGCGGCGGCGGCTTCCGCGGTCTCTCCCAGGGCGCGGGCGGCGCGGGCGCGGGCGGCGGGGTCCGGGTCGGCCAGCGCGTCGCAGAGCCATGCGCCGCGCGCGCGGCCCTGGTTTCGCGCCCACCACGCGCGCCAGAAGGCCTGAGCGCGCGCGACGGAGGCTTCCGACGCATCGGCCGGATCGAAGGCGACGGTGGCGTCGGTGATCCGTTCCAGCGCCTGCTGCGCCGCCGCGCGCACGGTGCTGACGGGGTCAGCGAGGCGATAGATGAGGGCGGGCACGGCGAGCAGGTCACCGCGAGCGCCGATGGCGCGCGCGGCGGCGAGGCGCGCGTGATGGTCGGCGTCGTCCAGCGCCCGGCGCTGGCGCGCGGCTTCGTCAAGGCTCTCAGCCTCCCGCCACCAGGCGCGCCACTTGTCGGCGGCGGCGTGGCGGGCGGCGCGCGCGTTTTCCGGCGGGCGGCCGGCGTCTTCGGGCGCGTAGTCGAACTCGCGGCCGTGGGTGGTTCGAAGCAGGTCGAACGCCTGCGCGCGAACGGGCGCTTCGGCGGCCTCCAGTTGGTCGATGAGCAGCGGCGTGAAGAGCGCGGCGTCCACCGGCGCGGGGAGATCGCCGGGGGCGTCCCCGCCGGCCGGCGGGCTTGGCGCGTCCGCGTCGGGGCCGGCGTCGTCGGTGGCGGCGGCCCCGACCTGCCGGCGCGCCAGGGCGCGCAAGGCGGCGCCCTTCTCCGCGGGTGAGCCGGAGCGGAGGGCGTCGAGCAGCCAGTCGACGTCGCCGAGCGTGGCGGCGGCGTGATGCCATTCGTCGAACGCGCGCGCGGCGCGCGCGCGAGCGTCGGGCGGGTCTTCGGGGGCGAAGCCGTGGGTGCGGTAGGTGAAGTGGCGCGCGGCCTCCAGGGCCTCGGCCCTGACGGCCGAGTGTCCGCTGTGCAGCGCCGCGATGTAGGCCGGCACGGCGTCGCGCGTGCCGATGGCGCGGGCGGCGCGCAGCGCCTCGACGCGCACGCCGGGGTCGGCGTCGGTGTTGATGAGCGGCAAGACCTTGACGAACTGATCCCGCGCCCCCAGTTCCGCCAGCGTTCTCACGGCCTCGCGGCGGACGGGGGCCGAGCCGTCGGCCAGCAGCGCGGCCACCTCCGGCGCGACCTCCGCCCGGCGCAGGCGCGCGATTCGCCACAGGGCCTCCACGCGCCGCTCTTCGGGAAGGCCGCGATCTCGGGCCGTGGCGGCCAGCGCGCGCGCCTTGGCCGGGGCCTCGTCCGTGGCCGCGCTCCGCTCTCCGGCCGGCGGCGCGGCGCCCTCCTGGCCGGAGAGCGCGACCCCCGCCCAGAGCGTGGCCGCCAGAGTTCCAGCCACCGTGGGCAGGCGGCGCGAGGCGCGCATGCCGGGCCACCGGCGCGCGGCGGTCACGGCCCGCTCCTCGCCGACCGGCCGGCCGCGGACCCGGTCTCCGGGGCGCCGTGCTCTTTCACCCACCGGCGCCACGCGGCCACGTCGCGCGCCTGTGTTCCGGGAAGTGGCGCGCCGCGAATCGTGGCCAGGGCGGTGAAGCAGGTCTCCTGCCAGTAGCGGTCCTGCTGGTCGGCGGGGAGCGCGCGATCTTCGTCGATGAGATCGAGGATCCACCCGGCTTCGCGCTCCTCGCGGGAGGCAGCCACGGCCCGCACGATGCGGGAGAGGAGTTGCATCTTCATCTCGGCCGGTTCCAGGGCCGCGCGCTCGGCCAAGAGGCGCGCGTGCAACCGTTCGTTGGCGCCGGCGGTGGCGAGGCTTTCCAGCGCCAGGTAGAGGTAGCCGCGATGGCGCGGATCGGCGGAGATTTCCAGGCGCTGAAAAATCGGCTCCACGGCCGGGGCGCCGGCATCGGCGACCGCCGCGGCGATGAACTGTTTCGTGATGTTGTCGAAACGTGGGTCCTTCAGGATTCCCAGGTACAGGTCCACGACCGGCGCGCCGTACCGGGCGGCCAGCTGGCCCAGCGCCTTGGCCGCCAGTTCCTGACGGAACCGCTCCTGCTGGGCCAACACGTTGAGCAAGGTGGCGATGAGCGCGTCGAGCCGGCCCGGCCCGCCGGCGCCCGCCATGTCGGCTTCGACGACGTGGGCGCACGCCTCCCACGCCGTGTTCAATTCCTCGCGCGAGCCGGCCCGCACCAGCCCCGCCAGGCTCCGGCTGAACGGGGCGAAGTCCGCCAGCCAGCGGCGGTCGGCCTCGCTGGTGAGCGCGGCTGGGAGGCGACGCTCGACTTCCGGCGGGATGCGCCTTATGAAGACGTAGGGTCGCCCAGACCCCTCGGCGCGCTCCAGCAGGCGGCGCTGGTGGTCGATCTTGGCCTGGACCTGCGCCTGGGCGTGACGCCACGACTCCGGGGCAGGCGACTGGAACAGCGCCAGCAGGTCCGCGATCTCCACCGGGCCGATGTCGACCACCTCCGGCGGAGGCTGCTCCTGGGCGTCGTCCCCGGCGCCCTGCTCATCGGACGACCGGCACGCCCCGACACCCGCGAGCGCGGCGGCCAGGGAGCAGAACAGGATCGGCGGCAGGGGAACGCGGAAAAACGCCATGAAAGGAGTTACTCGGCCCGGAACATGCGCGAGTTGACGCCGCCCTTTCCGACGCGGACGCGCACCTGCCGCAGGCAGCGGGGGCAACGGCCGACGTACATCGTGCCCGCCGGGTTGCGATAGACGCGCACGTAGACGTTGCAGCAGTTGAACATGACGCCGATCCACGGGCGGCCGATGAAGTTCTCTCCCGTTTCGCGCTCCATGCGTCAACCTCTACTACCGCGCCCCCCAAGTCCCTTGGAGGATGTTGACTCCTGAGCCGATACTTGGATTATATCCGGGATGAGCAAGGAGGAAGTAGGAAGGCGGAAGTAGGAAGGCGGAAGTGCGAACGTTGACCTTCCGCCTTCTCCCTTCCGCCGTTGGTGTTCATTCGTGTTCATTCGTGGTTCTCTGTTCCTCCTTCCGCCTTCCGCCAAGGAGCGTGCCCATGAG
>JACQVU010000022.1 GCA_016209585.1 Planctomycetota bacterium | reverse complement strand
GAGTACCGCGGTGTTGGGTGCTGGCAACCCGTCTCCTTGTCTCCCTGTCTCCCCATCTCACCGATCCCCGACCCCAGATCCCCGACCCCCCACCCCGTGCGCGTGCTGGTCATCGCCGGTTCCGGCTCTAACTGCGGCAAGACTTTCGTCGCCGAGCGATTGATCCCCGCGCTCGACCGCGCCCATCGACGGGAGGCGGAACAGGCGCGCCCGCGCCCCGGCGGCGGCGGGCCGATCACTCCCCCGCCGGCCGGAGTGGCGGTGTTGAAGGTGACGCCGTGGCGGCCGGGCAAGCACGCGCTGCCGTTCGATGCGGCGCTGCCCTTCCAGTTGCACACCGCGCCGGAGATCATCCGGACTCCGGGCAAAGACACCGCGCGCCTGCTGGCAGCCGGAGCCGCCGAAGTGGCCTGGCTGATCGCGCGGGAAGAGCGCATGGCGGCGGGCGTGGCCGACGCGCTCGCCTGGTTTTCCGCCCGCCCCACGCCTCCCGCGCTGCTGGTGGTCGAGGGCAACTCGGCGCTCCCGCACGCCCGGCCGGACGCCGCGCTGTTCGTCCTGCGCCCCGGCGCGGCCCTCGCCCCCAAGCACCTGGCCGCGGCGGCGGGGTGTGGCCTGCTGGTGGTGAACCACGGCGTGCCTGCTTCGCCCGCCCGCGTCGGGGACGTGTACACGACGGATCCGCTCTCCGCGGTGACTGAGGCCGAGGTGTGTGGACGGTTTCCGCCGGAGCGCCGCATCGACCTGCCACCCGGCGCGGCGGCCCCCGACTCGCCGGTCTGGCTCGCCCTGGCTGACGGCCTGCCGCGGCTGGCCCTCGCCCCTGAAGAGTGACAACTGATGACTTCTCGCTCCTTGGTCCCCTGACTCTCGTGTTCCCGGTTGAACGCCAAGCCGGGATCGAGTATCGGTGTCGTCATGAACGAGCGCCTTTTCCTGGCGGTGGCCGGTCGGATCGTTCCCGGCGTGGGCAGCCTCGACGCCGCGGGGCGGCAAGCCTTCCTGGCGCTGGTGCGCGAGTTCATGGAGAGCAAGCCGCCGGCGCTGCGGCGGCAGATCGATCTTTTCCTGTCGCTCATCCGCTGGCTGCCGCTGGCGCGCCACCTGCGGCCCTTCGAGGCGCTGTCGCCGGAGCGGCAAGACGCGGTGTTGCTGGGGTTCCAGGAGTCGCGCCTCCTGCTCCTGCGGCGGGGCTTCTGGGGGCTGAAGGCGCTGGCGTTCATGGGGTACTACGGCCGCCCGGTGGCCGCCGCCGCCGTCGGCTGGCGGCCGGAGCGGGAGGGGAACCGCCGGTTGCATCCGTGACGGCGGCGATGGTGGCGACGGTGACGCGATGACCGAGCGTGAATACGACGTGGTGATTATCGGTTCCGGGGCCGGGGGCGGCACGGTGGCGAAGGAACTCGCGCCGCTGGCGAAAAGCGGCGCGCGCATCGCCGTGCTGGAATGGGGTCCGCGCTTCCGGGAGGAGGAGTTCACCGGCCGCGAGATCGAAATGGCCGCGCGCCTCTACCACGAAGGCGGCGGCGTGCTGACGAAGGACGGCGCGATGACGCTGGCCTTCGGCAAGGCCTACGGCGGCTCCACGGTGGTCTACACCGGCACTTCGCTGGTCGTCCGGCCCGACACCGTCGCTCGCTGGGGGGTGAAAGGGCTGGACCACGCCGACCTGGCGCGGCGCTCGGCCAAGTACATGGCTGAGAACAACGTGCACCTCATCCCGGAGGAAGACCAGAACGAGAACAACCGCCTCTTCCGCGACGCCTGCCGGCGGCTGTCGTGGCGGGTGGAGCAGTTCCCCGTGAACGTGAAGGGGTGCCGGGGGTCGGGGCTGTGCAACCTGGGTTGTCCCAACGCCGCCAAACAGGGCACGCACCGGGTGCAGTTGCCCCAGGCCGAGTCCGCCGGCGTGGAGGTGATCACCAACTGCAAGGTGGAGCGGATTGAGGATCGCGCCGTGCTCGCGCGGGTCGCGCCCTGCCGGTTCGGCTTCCCCTCGGCGTGGGAGCCTGGGGAGCACCGCGTGAAGGCCCGGTTCGTGGTGGTGTGCGGCGGGGCCGTGAACACCTGCGCGCTGCTCTTGCGTTCCAACCTGCCGGCGCGGCTGCCCGTGCTCGGCAAGTGGCTCACGACCCACCCGGCGCTGATCCTGGTGGCGGAACACCCGCGCCCCATCACCAACTTCCACGGCCACCCGAAAAGTTATTACTGCGACCACTTCACCGAATCGCGCCGCTTCCTGCTCGAAACCTGCATGTATTTCCCGTTCATGACGGCCAAGAGCATGTGCGGTTTCGGCGCGCCCCACGAGGCGATGATGCGCCGCTTCGACCGGTTGCAGATGATCCTCTCGCTGGCCATCGACCCGGCGCGCGAACACAACGCGGTGGGCATCAACGCCGCCGGCGAGCCGGTGGTCGACTACACGCTGGCCGACGACGTGCTCAATTCGCTGCTGGAGTCGATGCGCGCCGCCGCCCGCATCTTCTTCGAGGCGGGGGCCGTGCGGGTTCACGCCCCCGCCACGGAACGCTTCGCCATCGAGCGCGCCGACCGCGAGCGGATCGACGACCTCGTCGTGAGGAAGTGGCTGCGGCCGGGGCGCGTCTCCATCAGCGCCGCGCACCTCATGGGCGGCGCGCGCATGGGCGCCGGGCCGGACGACTCCGTGACCAACGAATGGGGCGAAGTGCACGGCCTGCCCTGGCTCTTCGTCGGCGACTCCGCGCTCTTCCCGCGCTGCGCCGAGATCAACCCCTACCTCACCATCATGGCCCTCGCCGACCGCGTCGCCGAGCGTGTGACCCGGCGCTTGTCAGCCCCCGGCGGCCGCTGATCCGCCATGCCGCGCCGGGCCGCGTTGTTGCTCTTCCTGGTGTTCGGGCTTGCCACCCACGCGCTGGCACGCGCGCAAGAGCCGGGAGCGCCACAGGCTGGCCCCGGCGCGCCGGCCGCCCCCGCCGGAGAACCGGCGATCCGCGCCGCCCCGGAGATCCCCGGCGACCCCGCCGCCGGGCCTCCCACGGGCGGCGCCCCGCGCGCGGCGGCGCCCGGCGCGGCGACGCGAACGCGGGAGATCACGGTCGCGATCCAGGAGCCGGAGCCGCCCACTTTCTTCTCGGCGCTGCTGGCCTTCTTCTCGGTCGGCAACATCGCCCTTCCGCTGGCGGCCTTCGTGCTGCTGGCCGGTTGCCCGACGCCGCGAGCCTACCTCATGGTGCTGCTCCTGTTCATCGGCGCCGCCATCGCCGGAAGCGCGTTCGGGGGCATGACAGAGGGCGACTCCACCTTCCTCCACTACCTTCCCGGCGGGCTGCTGCTGCTGGTGGCGATCCGGAACTTCCTCACGCCGCCCGATCAGCCGCCGATGCGGCGGGCGGTTCCCGGCGTGGCGGTGGGCCTTCTCACGGGGTTGCTGTTCGGGATGCGGTACGCCGTCTACACCGACGCCGACCGCTGGCGGACGGCCGCGCTGCCGCCCACGCCGGCGCTGCTGGCTTTGGCGGTCGGGTGCCTGCTGGCCGGGGCGGCGGGGGGCGTGGTGCCGCTGCTGGCCGGTCTCCACCCGGCGGCGCTGCGGCGCTCGCTGCGGCCGGTGTCGGTTCTTGGGGTGGTGGCGGCGGTGGCGTGGTTCGTGGCGCGGCTCACGGCCGACGCCGCGGGCGCGGGGTGACGGGGCGGCGGGCGGGCGCGCCGTGGCGCTATGGGGTTCCGGCGGCGGGCGGGACCGGCTCGTTCAGAATGAGCCCGTACAGACCCAACTGGCGCACGGCGTCGGCGAACTCGGTGAACTCCACCGGCTTGCGCACGTAACTGTTGGCGCCGTATCCGTACCCCTGCGCCAGGTCTTTCTGCTCCTTCGACGACGTGAGGATGACGACCGGCGCCAGTTTCGTCCGCGGGTCGGCGCGCACGCGCTTCAGGACTTCGAGAGCGTCGATCTTCGGGAGTTTGAGGTCCAGCAGCACCACCGCGGGAAGGTCGGCCGGGTCGCGGGCGGCGTGCGCCCCGGCGCACAGGAGGTGGCCTCAATCAGGCTCCGGGCGTACTGCGAGGCCGTGCCGGCCTGCTCCTCGGCCCGCTTGCGCTCAGTGATGTCCCGGGCGATGGAGGAGACGCCGATGACGCGACCATAGCGCGTCAATACAGACTCAAGAGGCATCGCGCGGCGGTATGAGGGCGCGTACAAGATCGATCCGCTCCCCGCCCCGCGCGCGAGCGGGGAATTTCGGCTAAACTGCGGTAGGCTCGCGGTTCGCGGGTTTCGAGTCGGTAAGTTCTCAGACGGCGCCGATGGCTGCTCCCCCTGTCACGACTGATTCCCCGGCCGATCTCCGCCGCCGCGCGCGCGAGTTCGAGGAGCGGCTGCTCGCGGGGTTCGCCAGGCGCTACGAGGCGCTCCATCATCTCTGGGCGCCGGGCGAGGGAATGTTCCGGTTCTCCCCGGCGAAGAATCCCCTGGAATTCTCGGATCAGCGCCTCGAACTGAAGGCGCTGATGGCTGGTCGCGGTCTCTTTGACAAAGGCATCCTGTCGGAAATGCCGATTAACAGGGGTGCAGTCGCGCACATCGTCGCCACCGGGCGGTTGCTGGAGTTCGCGGATGGGCCCCGCGTAACACTGGCGCTGGCCGTGCTCAGCCCGCTGGAGTGGCTGGCGACGGGCGGCGGGGTGGCCGCGCCGACGCCCACGCCCGTTCCCGCGGCGACGCCGGTCGGGCGCGCGGAGATTGGGAGGTTGCTGGGCCGCTTCGCCATTCCGGCGGACGACGCGGCGGTGCTTGGAGTGGCCGCGTTTCAGGGTTTCGCGCCGGAGGTCGATCCCGCCACGGCGGGCGGGTGGCTGGGCGAGAGTTGCACGCTCTACCTGGTGACGGGGGCGGGGGAGGTGCGCGGCCCCGGGCGGGAGGCGAAGGGCGACGGGTTCTACGCGCGGCTCTTCGCGCCGTTCGGGCCGCGCGACTTGGCGCGCGCCGCGGCTGACGTGTGCCGCGCCGACCGGCGCCTCTTTCCGCGCGGCGGCTTCCTGGAGGCCGACCGGGTGGCGGGCGAGGCCGGGCTGGAGGAAGCCGCGGTGCGGGAGGGTTTCGCGCTGCTGGCCCGCGAGGACCGCGAGTTGGTGGTCGAGGAACTGGCGGGCGTGACGGTCCTTCGCCGCCGGCGGGGGTAGGCCGTGTGGGGCGGGCCGTTGACGGGCGGGGCGGCCGGGCGACGAGGCGAAACGAGTGGGAGCGGCCCGTTGGGGCGTGGAGGGCGCCGTGCTGGAGCAGTTGAAACGGTTTTTCGCCGGCCGGCGCGAGTCGCCGGAGTACCTGCGCGCGCTCTTTCTGAACGGCCGCGACGAGGACGCGATGCTGGCGGCGCTGGACCGCGACCTGGCCGCCGCGGAGGTGGCCTACGGCCGTTTGCGCGACGAGGCGGTGGCCATCGAGGAGGAGGAGGCGCGCGAGGCGTCGGCGGCCGGCGGCGCGGCGGGGGCGGCGCGGCGGTTCGCGTTGCAGCGCGTCTTGCAGTTGCGCCAGCGGCGGGAGGGGTTGACGCGCGAGGCCGACATCCATCACAACACCATCACGCTGTGCGCCAACCTGGTGTCGCGCATCCAGCGGATGCGGGCGATGCGGGGCAAGCACGTTGATGAGCGGCTGGTGGCGGAGGTGGTGGCCGACTTCGAGCAGGTGTTCGAGCACTACGAGGCCGCGGTGGACACCGACCGCGCCTCAGCGCGGCACGAACCGGAGGTGACCACGCGCGCCGAGGCTGACATCGCCCGCCTGGCCCGCGAGCAACCAGCCGCGGCCGGCGAAGCGCCGGCGGGGGCGGCCAGCCACCGTCAGGCGACGGTGTCGGGGGGCGAGGCGGCGCGCGAGGGGCCGGTGGTTGAGCGGTGACGACTCTTCGGAGGCTTCCATGTCTTTCTTCCGCAAACTGTTCAAGAAGTCCGTCCGCGCGCGTGACGTGCGGGTGGAACTGGCCCGCCGCGACCGCCGTCGGCGCAAGTCGCAGGCGCGGCTGCGGCGCATGGAGGCGCGGCAGGAGACGCTCATCCACCGGGTGAAGAAGGCGCGCCAGCGCGGCGATGGCCTGGAGGTTGACTTCCTGTGGGAGGAACTAGCCGCACTGCGGCAGGAGATGGCCGACGAGCGCGCGGCGGCGCGCCTTCTGCACCTGGAGCACGTGGCGCTCAAGAAATACGCCGTGGCGCTGGAACGTCTGGAGAGCGGCGGGCGGAAGGAGTCGATCCGGCGGCTCATCGAGCGCATCAAGGCGGCCGACCTGGACGGCAAACTGGCCGCGGCGCAGGTGGACGACGAAGACTACTACAAAACGCTGGCCGAGACCCTGGACGACGTCGGCCCCGATCTCGCCGGCCTGGCGTGCGGGGAGGCCGACCCCGACCCCGACAAGAGCCGCTTCCTCGACCAGATCGACGCCATCGTGGCGGCGGAGGAGGAAGGGGCCATGGACGAGGCCCTGCGCCGCGAGGAGGCCCTGCGCGACTCCCTCGAAACGCCCGCGCCGCCGGGGGAAGAGAAGACTCCGGCCGCCGCGGACGAGAAGGCGCTGGCCACCGCCAAGGATCCGGGACCGTGACGCCAGCCATCGATCTTTCCCGTGATTACGCGGCGCTGGTCGATGACGCCGTAGCCCTCGCCGCGCGCGCTCTCGGCCGCGGCGACCGCGCGGCAGCCGCGGCGGCGTACGTCCGGGCGTCCGACCTTTACCTGCTCTGGGCCGACGCCACCCCCACCCGCGCG
>JACQVU010000381.1 GCA_016209585.1 Planctomycetota bacterium | reverse complement strand
GTCCGCGGGGGCGTCAATCTCGGTTTTCTCGAAGGCGTTGGTCGTCTTGAGCCGCTCTATCTCGCGGTAAACCTTGTCGAAATAGGCCCAGTTGGCCTTGTTCACGGAAGCGTACCAGTCCACCAGGGCCTGCTGGTCTTCCGCCTGCGCGCTGGTCCGGGGTCGCGGACGAATGGTGGGCGAGTAGCCGCCGATCTCCGTGTCGTTGAGTTTCACCACCGGGGCCGAGAACCCCTCACGCTGGTCGACGAAGATCTTGACGGAGAGGTTGAACATGGGCACGGAAGGCTCGATGCCGCCGCCCACGTCCTTGGGGAGGTTGGAGTCGATGCGGTTCTCCTGCTCTTTGAACCGGGTCGCGATCACGAAAAAGATGATCAGCATGAACGTCACGTCGCTCATGGACGTGAGGTCTAATCTGGACTCGGCTTTCTTCGCCATGGGTGGCTCCTTTCCGGGAAACAACGCTCCGCTCCCCGGCCCCGACGCGGGAGGTCTGATCTCTCCCGGGGGGTTGGTGGTCGCGGGGCCGCGCGCGATGATCTGGCCGCCGCGCGCCCGCGCCCCCGCGACGGCGGGATGGCTGCCTACTCCGGTTTCGCGGCGAAGGTGATCTTGGGCATGCCGGAGCGCTTGCAACAGTCGAGGACCAGAGCGACGTACTCGAAGGGGCAATCCGGGGGGGCGTCGATCTCGGTCTTTTCAAAGGCGTTGGTCTTCTTGAGCCGCTCCATCTCCTGGTAGACCTTGTTGAAATAGGACCAGTTGGCCTTGTTCACGGAAGCGTACCAGTCGACCATGGCCTGCTGGTCTTTCGCCTTCGCGCTGGTCGCGGGCCGGGGACGAATGGCGGGCGAATAGCCGCCGATGTCCGTGCCGTTGAGGTTGACCACCGGGGCCGAGAACCGCTCACGCTTGTCGATGAAGATCTTGACGGAGAGATTGAGCATGGGCACGGACGGCGCGGTGGCGCCGCCGATGTCCTTGGGAAGGTTGGCGTCGATGCGGTTCTCCTGCTCTTTGAACTTCGTGGCGATCACGAAGAAGATGATGAGCATGAAGGTCACATCGCTCATGGAGGTGAGGTCAATCTGTGACTCGGCCTTTTTTCCCATCGGTGGTCGCTCCGGGAGAGACGGTCTGTGGCGTCGCGGCGCTTGCTACTCGTTGACCTTCTTGATGGCGATCTGAAGTTTGTAGATGCGCACCTGCTGGTCGAGCGCGCACAGCTGAATCAACTTCTGGAAGTACTCGTAGTTGACGCCGCGGTCGGCTCGCAGAATGACCTCGCGCGGCGAGGCCCCGTCTTCCTCCGGCTTCAGTTTCTTGCCGTTGGCGTTGAAGGCCTCCAGGCGGAGGAGTTTCACCAGTTTGTCTTTGTTGCGCTTGAAGTCGTAAGGCTCGGCGCGGATGGAGACGTAGCCGGCGCCGGGCTTGTCACCGTTCTGGACCGCGGCGGCGTCGTCGTACCGGACGATGTTGATCACCAGGCGCTCCGGCTTCGGGGCGTCGTCGACCACCGACTTGATGGTGCTGGGCAACTCCAGCTGGGCGATCTCCTGCGAGGCAATCTCGGTGCAGATCACGAAGAAAATCACCAGCATGAACGTGACGTCACTCATGGAGGTGAGGTCCATCTTGGCTGACGCCTTTTTCGCCATGGGCGCGTCCTCGTCTGGAGCCTCCCGCCGGCCGGCGCCGCGGCGGGAGGGGGAGTCTCACATGGTCCGTTCCCGGAACTTGCCGAGCAGGTCCTCGCACACCGTGGCCAGGTCGCCGTGCAGCTTGAACACGCGGTTCTGGAAGTAGAAGGACTGGATCAGCGTCGGAATGGCGACCTGCAAGCCCTGGAAGGTGGTGACCAGCGCCACCTGAATCTGCCCGGCCACCGACTTCGCCGAGACGTTGGCCTCGTTGGCGATGACCTTGAAGGCCCCGATCATGCCAAACACCGTGCCGAACAACCCGAGCATGGTGGCGATGGAGGCCAGCAGACTCTGCCAGGAGATCTTGGAGTTCATCGCCGTCTCGACGTTCGTCAGCGCCGCCCGCATGCCCGTCAGCGCCTCCCCCACGCCGAACGGCAGGTTGTTGAAGGCGGCCAGCATCACCCGCGCCAGGTGGCACTGCTCGCGCTCGCAGCGATCGATGAGTTCCGTCAACTGCTCCTCGCCCAGCGCCGCGCCGTCGGCCAGCCCTTCCTCAATCATGGCCTCCAGGTCCTCGATCAGTTGCGTGGGCATCACCTTGGCGCGCTGCAGGTTGATCAGCCCCTCGATGAGCAGCGCCAGCTGGATGACCGTGCCGCACTCGATCACCAACCCGATGGCGCCGCCCGCGACGACGTAGTCCTGGAAAATGCTCGACTCCCCCCCGGCCGGAGCCTCCTCGGCCAGGGCCGCGCTCGGCCCGAAAATCGTGAAGCCGGCGACCAGCACGGCCATCAGCACCCGCGACGCCTTCGACATGTCCTTCCGCCTCCGTCGTTCCTGTTGCCCGGCGCTCGCCGGCCACGTCTTCACATGGGCCGCACGGCGCGCCCGAACGCCTCAGCACAGGTATTTGTGACTCCAGGGGGAACCACCACGCTGACCCCGCCAGTGTAAAGGGTGTCCGGGGAATTTCAAGCGGTCACGCGGGCCACGCCACTTCCAACGAGAAAAGGGGGCCGGCGGTTCATTGCGGCGCCAGCTTTTTTCCGCCCCGGAAGAGCCGCCGGGTCAGACCGTGGTCTTGAACCACGCGATGAACCGCGGGATCCCCTCCTCCACCGGCGTGTGGGGGTCGTACCCCAGCAAGAGCCGCGCCTTGGTGATGTCGGCGTACGTGGCCGGCACGTCGCCGGGCTGGACGGGCCGGGGTTCCAGGATCGCCTTCTTCCCGAGGCCGGCCTCAATGATCTGGACGAGACGCGAGAGCGTGGTGGTGCGGGACTCGCCGAGATTGACGATCTCGAAGACCGCGCTTTGGCGGTTGAAGTCCAACGCCCGGCGGACGCCCTGGATGATGTCGGCCACGTAGGTATAGTCGCGGCGGGTGGAGCCGTCGCCGAAGAAGGGCAGCGGCTTCTCCTCGTGGATCAATCGGGTGAACTTGTATATGGCCATGTCGGGCCGGCCGCGGGGACCGTACACCGTGAAGAACCGCAGGCAGACCACGCGCAGGCCGAACAGCCGGTGGTAGACGTGGGCCATCAGTTCCCCGGCGCGCTTGGTGGCGGCGTAGGGGGAGATGGGGTGATCAACGGGGTCCGTCTCGCTGAAGGGGACCTTCTCGTTCTCGCCGTAGACCGAGGAGGTGGAGGCGAAGACGAGGAATCGCTTGCCGTGGGCCTGCATGGCCGAAAGGAGGTTGAGCGTGCCGCGCACGTTGACGTCCACGTAGAGGTCCGGCCGCTCGATGCTGGGCCGCACGCCGGCCATGGCCGCCAGATGGGCGACCTGGTCGACGTCGGAACGGGCGGCCAGGCGGTCGATCAGCGCCTCGTCGCGCAGGTCGCCCTCGATCATCTCGAACCGCCCCGCGCCTTTTTCGCGCGCCGCGGCGCGCAGTTCCTCGGCGTTGCGGCGCTTGATGGCCGGCGAGTAGAAATCGTTGAAATTGTCGAGCGCCACCACGTCAGCGCCCGATTTCAACAGCGACTCGCACAAATGGGAGCCGATGAACCCGGCCCCGCCGGTGACGAGAATGGCCACCTAGTTCTCTCCCGCTTCCTTGATCCGGACATAGAGGCGCGTCATGCGATCTCCGCCGTAGCGGAAAGAGCGGGCGTCGCCGGCCTCGACCAGCAGGGCGGCGAGATGGGAGGCCCACTTGTGGTCGATGGCGTGGTCGCGGAGGAAGAGCGCCAGGGTATTGTCGGCCGGGACTTTCTGGACGGCGCCCACGGCGATCTCCTGGCCGCCCTTCGCGGCGACCAGTTCGTCGATGAGCGCCCAGTCGAAGCGCACCTGTTCCTCGCCGGCCTTGAGGTGAATGCCCTCGGTGGAAAGCGTGGCCTGAAAGCGCCGCGCCTGCGCCCCGCGCCCCAGCGTGAAGCAACTGGCGCCGTACGGCTCGGCGGGCGGATCGCCGGCCAGCCCGCCCTCCAGCGCGACGCCGCGCGCGCCCATCTGGGAGAGCGCCATTTCCACGTCGGCCACCCGCCAGGGGCGGTCGTGCTGGCGGCGGTACTGTTCGGCCAGCAGGTCCATGGCCTGGAGATACCGGCCGTAGGCGGCGACGAACCCGGCCTTGGAGAGCAGGTCGCAGTGGCGCGCGCGACCGGGCGGCACCGGAAAGAGCCGCTTGCCGTCGGCGCGCAGACCGGACAGCGCCGTGGCCACGCGGTGATCGTAGACCGCGAACCGCTCCGGGTCAGCCACCGCCAGCACCAGCGAGGCGCGGGCGATGGAGAAGAGCGGCAGCGAGAGCAGATCGTCAAGCGCGCCCGCCCCGTCGCCGGCCGCGGCGCGGCGGAAGGCATCCTGCGTGACCTCCACCAGGAAAGCCTCCTCGATGGGTAGCGTGCGGCAGAAGCCCCACTCCATCACGGCGTTGAACGTCGCCTTGTCGAGCCCCTGCTCAGCCAGCGGCGCGCGCGCGGCCACCAGTTGCTCGATGCGGGCGCGCTCCCGGCGCGGGTGGCGGCCCGGGTTCGCCGCGCCCGGCCGGGCGTACTGCGCGCGGTCTACCATGAAGTGGTGGTGGTGGGCGTTGTAGAACGCCTGCAACTCCAGCGCGTACGGAAACCCTGGCTGGCGCGCTTCGGCCCAGCCGATCATCTGGATGGCGTCAGCCGGATCGACCTTGGGGTCCGGTTCCGCGCCCCGGGCGTCCGGCTCCGTGGCCTCGACCGGCTCGGCCGGCGTCGCCGCCACGTCAACCGTGGGTTCGGCTTCACCTTTCGGCTCTGCATCCGCCGCGGCCACGGCCTTCGCCTTGGCCCGCGGCTTGGGCCGCCGGGGAACAGCATCAGCGGCCTTCTGGCCCCCCGCGGGGGCGGGGGGCGCCGGCTCGCCGGACGCCGCGGGGAGACTCGCGGGCGCGGCTGGAGATTCAGCGACGCTTTCCGCCACCATCTCGCTCGCCGGCGTCTGCGTTGGAGTCACCGCGGGCGCGGGCGGCGCGGGCGCGGGCGCGACGGCGGCGGTGGCCGCAGCCACCCCTGGCGCAGCCGCGGGCGTGGGGAGCGGCGCTCTCCGCCGCTACTCCCCTGGCGCGGCGGGCGGCGCGCTCACGGCTGGCTTGCGACCACCATCCGCCACGACGAGCGACGGTTGGGCCGGAACCGGGGGCGGTTGCGGAGGCTTGGGAGCGGGAGCCTTCTTGCCCTCGAACACCCAGATTTTGAAGAAGTTGGCCACGCGGGGATAGCAGTCGAGCCGGTTGACCCGCTTGGTGATGCCGTGCCCCTCATCGGGGTAGATGACCAGTTCCGCCACCCGGCCGAGTTTGCGGACGGCTGCGGCCAGTTGCTCGGCCTCGCTCACCGGCACGCGGGAGTCGTTCCTGCCGTGGATGATGAGCAGCGGGCAGGAGATGCGGTCGACGTGGTGGATGGGAGAGAGGCCGTCAAGGAACTCCCCGTCGGCCTCGAGGCTGCCGTACTCGTTCTCCCGGTAGCGCCGGCGCCAGGGGGCGGTGTGTTCCAGGAAGGTGCGGAAGTTCACCACGCCCACCACGTCCACGGCCGCCGCCCAATGCTCCGGGAAGGCGGCGGCGGCGGCGAGCGCCATGAAGCCGCCGTAACTGGCGCCGTAGAGGCCGACGCGCGCGGGGTTGGCGCGCTTGTCCTGGCGGATGAAGTCGAAGAGCGCGCCGATGTCTTTCACGGAGTCTTCGCGCCGGCGCACGTCGTCCAGCGCCTGGAAGGCGCGGCCGTAGCCCGTGGAGCCGCGGACGTTGGGCGAGAAAACGGCGTACCCCTGCGCCAGGTAGTACTGGAAGTGCGCGAAAAACTCCGGCCGGCGCTGCGACTCCGGCCCGCCGTGGATGTCAACGATCACCGGGTAGCCGCCGGCGGGCGGAGGAACGCGCGGGATGGAGACGAAGCAGGGGATGGTCCGGCCGTCGAACGTGGGGTAGCGGACCAGTTCGGGCGCGACGAAACCGGCGGGGTCGATGGTGGCCAGGGAGGCGTCGGTAACCTGGGTGGCCGCCACGGCCTCCAGGTCGATGACCGTCACGTTGGGGTTGACGGTGGCGTGGTGGTGGGAGACGGCGATGGTCTTGCCGTCGAGGGAGAAGCGGAGGTCGGTGATGACCCAGGGGCCGACCTCGGGCAACTCGATCTCGTCGCCGGTCGCCACCTCCTTCACCACCAGTTCGGAGAGGCCGTCGCGGTTGAGGGCATAGGCAATGATGGTGCCGTCGGACGCGACATCCAGCAGGTCCACGTCCCATTCCTCCGCCACCACCCAGGACAGGGCGGCTTTGGCCGGCGAGATCTGGGCGACGCCCAGGAAGTCGCGGCCCTGGTCGGAGAGGCAGAACACCGTGCCGTCGGGGGCGAAGCGGCAATGCTCGTACCGGGCGGGCGCGGTGGTGATCTTGCGCCGGGCGCCGCCCTTGATGTCGATGAGAAACAGTTCCTGCTCCACGTTGGAGAGGTGCTTGCGCACCAGAATGGCCTTGCCGTCGGGCGAGAAGGCCTCGACGGTGTTCAAGCCCTCCCCCTCGAACACCAGCCGGCTCTGGCGGCTCTCGAACTCGCAGACGTACACGTCGAAGTGGGTGACGTCGCGGCTGTTGGCGTAGTAACAGAACGACTTGCCGTCGGGCGCGAAGTCGCCGAAGTGGTGGATGTGGTCGGAAGACTCGACCAGCGGCTCGGTCTCCGAGCCGTCGGGCCTCATGGAGAGAATCTGCCAGCGCTCGTTCCCGCCGGCGTCGCGCTCGAAGAGGAGGCGCTCCTCGGACGGCGACCAGACGGCCTGCATCACGCGCTCGCCGCGGTCCTGCGTCAACTGCGCGCGGCCCGCGCCGTCCACCCCGACCTTCCAGACCTGGAACGTCCCCGTCTCGTCCGACAGGTAGATCACCTCCCGGCCATCCGGCGAGAAACGCCCCGCGCTGGCGGAGTGGATATTGAGATAATCAGCAATCGGGTGCATCGCTGAAGTCCAACAGCGGAGAATCCCGCGACACTCTTCGCCGGATTCCCGAACCCCGGCCGCTCCCACCCTTCAGCGCCGCGCCGGGCGGCCAAGCGACCACCATTGCCACCCAGGGCGACACGCCCCCCAACCCGCGCGCTCGTGAGGCGCGGGCATCCTCCCCACTGGACGGCCGAGATTCTAACCGCGGCCCCAACCCCCCGCCAGTGCCACCGCATTTTCCAGGTCAGGCCCAGGCTGGAGGATCGCGAAGCGTCCAGGCGGGGCCTTCGCGTGAAGCGTGCCTTGACGTGGCCCCGCATGCGTCCCACAATGCGCCCTCGCGTGGCAGCCATGTGGGCCACCCCGTGGTTCCGCCTTGCGCCGCGGCTGCCGGGCCGCCCGCGATCTCGGCGTTCAACCTCCGGGAGCCTCTGGTATGACAGGACCAACGCGGCAGGAACAGGTCATCAACGTCGTTCGGCAATGGCGGACGCGCCTGTTGCAGATTGACCGACGCAATCCCCTGCTCCATTGCGCGAACGGATCGCGCCCAAGCGAGAAACGAGGGCGCCGGACGGTGACGCTCACCGGAGTGACTCCGGACGAACTTCTGGAGTCCCTCGCCGAGCCGGGAACCAGGCTCGCATTCACGTACGCGGAGAGAGCGCGCGCCCGCGGCGGCTGGGCGGCCGCCGACGCCGCGGCCGCCGCGCAGGAGACGCCGGAACCGCGGGTGATCGTTCGCCCGGGCGATCTCCACACTGATCTCGACTCCCAGCCCCTGGACCTCCAGAAGAGGCTCGTGGCGCTCAGCAGACGGGATCGGGAATGGCAGCAGGAGCAGGGCCTGAACGTTCTGTTCGTCGCGCTCGGCTTTCTGTCCTGGGTTGACCGGAACGGTGATTCGGCGAGGTCGCCGATCGTGCTCGTCCCTTGCGAACTGACGAGGGAGTCGCCGCGCGATCCCTTCGTGTTGTCCTGCGAGGAGGCGGATGATCCCGTCGTCAATTCAACGCTGTGTTACTGCCTCAAGACCGGGGCTGGCGTCGAGATCCCGGAGTTCGGGGAGGCGTCGATCTCGCAGCACCTGGCCGACGTCGCGGGCCTCGTGGCCCCACATGAGGGCTGGTCGGTCGAGACCTCCATCGCGCTCGGGATCTTTACCTTCTCCAAACTCCCGATGGTGGAGGACCTCGATCGGATCGCGTCCGCCGGCGTCGGCCATCCTCTCGTCCGCCGTCTCGCGGGCGACGACGATGCGCCCGTGGCCGCTCCCCTGGGAGCGACTTCGATGATCCCGAAGGATGACGCGGATCTTCAGGGCGGCGGACTCGACGACCTGCTCGAGGTTCGCGATCAGTACGCCGTTCTGGACGCCGACTTCAGCCAGGTCCGCGCGATCGAACTCGCCAGGTCGGGAGCGAACATGGTGATCCACGGGCCGCCGGGGACGGGGAAGAGCCAGACCATCGCCAACATCATCGCCACGTTGCTCGCGCAAGGACGCAAAGTGCTTTTCGTGAGCGAGAAAACCGCCGCTCTGGACGTCGTCAAGCGGCGTCTCGCGGAAGTCGGGCTGGGCGGGTTTTGCCTCGACCTCCACAGCAATCGCGGCAGGAAGGCATCCGTGTATCAACAGCTCCGTGAGGCGCTGGACCCGCCGCGCCCACCGCCGTCACGGTTCCCCTACGAACGCCTGGTGGCGCGCCGCGACGAACTGAACGCCATCGTGCGGGCGCTCCATCAGCCGCGCCCGCCTCTGGGACTCTCCGTGTTCGCCGTCCATGGGCGCGTCGCCGGGATGAGCGATGTTCCCCGTTTGAACGTCACCGTGCGCGATGTTCCGACCCTCGACGCGGATCGATTGCTCCGCATCGAGGACGCGGCGCGGCGGATCGCGCGTCGCGCGACGGAGTTCCGGGATCACCATTCCAGCCCGTGGCGCTCGCTCGGCCCCCTGTTGCCGTCACCCCGCCTCGCGGACACGGTGCGCGATGACCTGGCGCGGATTCGGGCGGCCGTTGACTCCATCACGGGTGCGGCCAACGGCGCGGCGCGCGCGTGCGGTGTCGATGCTCCGCCCACGCTCCCCGAAGCGGAGCGCCTCCTGCGCCTGCTCGCACACCTTGGGCGCGCGCCTGGCGTGGTTCCCGCGCGATGGCTCTTACCCGGCGGGCTGGAGCCGGCCGCCGACCGCGCGAAATCGTTGCGCCAGGAGGCGACGGAGCGTCGCGGCTTTCTCGATACCCTGGCGGCGTCGGTCGCCGGTGGAACTCCCGGGGATCGAAGCGCCGCGTGGCTCCAAATCACGCGCGACGTCGCCGCGGGGGGGCCGCGTTGGGAGCGGATCGCCGGCGCGGATTGGAGCGCGACCCTGGTCACGGATCCGGCGTGCTGCTCGGACAAGTGGCGGCAGGTGGCGAAGGCGCTGGACTCATTGGCTGAGGCGTCGATTCAACTTCAGACCCTGCTCGGAGTCGACGCGCCGGCGCGCTCGCGATGCGCGGCCGACGCGGCCGTGACGCTCACGAAACGAGTGGTGGACGCCGGCCCGATCCCCGCGACCTGGAGCAGCGCCGGCGCGGTGCATGACGTTCTGAAGGCGGCGCAAGCGGCACGGCGACTCTGGGACGACTTGGAGCGCATGGAGCGGGCGCTCGGAGAGACCTTCGAGCTCGGACTCGTCGACCAGGTCGATCATGACATGCTGGTCCGATACCGGATCGACTACCGGTGGATCTGGCGCTGGCTGATGCCTACCTACCGGCGCGATCGCCGCGTGCTTCGTGGATTCCTCAAACGTCCTGGCTCGCTGTCGCGGGACACGGCCGCCGCGGCCATCGACCGCGCGCTGTCGATCCGGCGACTGCGCCTTCAATGGGCAGAGACGGTTCCTCGCGTTCAACGTCTTTTGGGAGATCGGTTCGCGGAGGGCGCTACCGACTGGTCCGGCATCGAATCCGCCCTTGACGCCGTGGCCGCGATCTACCGCGAGTTTCCGGCACGGGTGACGACGCTCCATTCAATCCTCATGGATCCCGCCCGGATCGCCCAGGTGAAAGAGGCGGCCGACGGTGTGACGAAGTGCGCGAGCGCCGCGGACGAACTGTGGCCAGGCGCCGCGCGTCGGGAAGAAGAGGAGATTCCCGTCATCTCGTCCCAGGCGCGTGCGTTCGCCGAATCCGTGGATCGGGTGGGAAACGTGCTTGATGAGGTCGGTCCCTTCCTGAAGCGTCCGACGGATCTGAAGGGCCTCGCCGATTTCCTGGAAGTGGCGGCGCGTCTGCACGAGATCGAGGTCCGCGCGGAAGCCGAGTCGGCCTCTCGCGCCGGGGAGTTCGGCGCCTTCTTCGCGGGCTGGTCCACCGACCTCGATGCGCTGGACCGCGCGTTCGACTGGACACGGGATATCCTGGCCCAGGTGGGTTGCCCCCCGCCCCCCGGCCTGGCGCAGATGGTGACGCAGCCTCTTCCGTCTGCCGCGTTCGCCGCTGCGGAGAGCGATCTTTCCGAAGCGCTGGGACAATTCCGCGACGCTTGCCTCGCGGCGTCGCGGCGGTTTCCCGAGGCTGCGGACCCGTGGCGCCTTTGGGGCGCCACGCCGCTCGATGCGATCCGCAAATGGTGCGAAGACCTCAGCGCGCGCGCGGACCAGGCTGGGGACTGGGTGGAGTACAGCTCGGCGGCCAGCGCGCTCGACGACGTGATTGGCGCCCCGGTGACCGCCGCGCTGCGGGCCGTGACGGACGACGCGGGTCTGGTTCCCGACACGGTGCTGCGCCACCTGTTCCTGTCGTGGCTGGAACATGTCTACCGCTCCGCGCCCGATCTCCAGTTCGCGCCGAAAGACGTGGCGAGCGTGGCGCGAGAGTTTCGCGAACTCGACGCGCAACTGCCGCGGGCCGCTCGCGAGACCGTGGCGGAAAGGTGCCGCGCGGCGCTCGATGGGATATCGAACTCTCGGGACCTGGGCGAGATTGGCAGGCTCAACTATGAACTCTCGAAGAAGAAGCGCCAGATGCCCGTGCGTCAGCTCGTGAGGAGTATTCCGAACCTGCTCCAGAAGATGAAACCCTGCTTCATGACCAGCCCGCTCGCCGTGAGCCAGTACCTGCCGCGCGGCGTCACGGAGTCGGATACTCTCTTCTTCGACACGGTGATCTTCGACGAGGCGTCACAGGTGTTCCCGGAAGACGCCGTGCCGGCGATCGCGCGTGCGCGGCAGTGCATCGTGGTCGGGGACGAGAAGCAACTGCCTCCCACCGACTTCTTCCTGCGCAACAGCGCGGAAGATGGCGACGACTCTGATGACGAGGACCAGAGCGGGGAGAACGTGGACAACCGGCTCCAAGGCGTTGAGAGCATTCTCGACGTGCTCGTCGGCATGCGCGGGTCGGTGGTGGACGAAGTGTCGTTGAAGGTGCACTACCGCAGCCGGCACGAGACGCTGATCCGGTTCTCCAACCACTACTTTTACGATGACCGGCTGCTCACCTTCCCCTCGGCTCGCGCCGCGCAGCCCGGGCTTGGCGTCCAATCCGTCTATCTGCCGAACGGCCGCTATGAGGCGGGAGGAAGCCGCCCGAACCGCGTGGAAGCGGAGAAGGTGGTCAACATGGTCTTCGAACTGATGGAGGCGCGACCACTCGACGAGAGCCTCGGGGTCGTCGCGTTGTCTCGTGCGCAAGCGGATCTCATCCAGGAGTTGATTGACCTTCGTCGACCGTCGGAACGTCAATTCGATGAGCGCTTCGCCGAAGCGGCGCGGGAACCTTTTTTCGTGAAGAACCTGGAGAACGTCCAGGGCGACGAGCGCGATCACATCATCCTGAGCATGGGGTATGGGCCAACAACCGCTTCCGGAAAGGTGGTCAACAATTTCGGCCCGGTGATTCGCGAGGGCGGCCATCGACGTGTCAACGTGGCGGTGAGCCGTGCGCGCCGAAGCATGACGGTCGTCCACTCGCTGCGTCCGGAGGACATTCACTCCGACAAAGAGGGCGCAAGGCTGCTGCGTCGCTACCTCGAATTCATCAGGCATGGCGAGGCGTCTATCGAGGGCGCCGCCCACGCCACCGCGACCGGCGAGGCTGAGAGCCCATTCGAAGACGCGGTCGGTCGCGCATTGACGCAGCGGGGATACCGCATCCAACGTCAGGTCGGGTGCGCGAAGTATTCGATCGACATCGCGGTCCTATCGGAGGAAGGGGACGGTTTCGATCTCGGCATCGAGTGTGATGGCGCGACCTACCATCGGTCGCCCGCCGCGCGAGACCGAGACCGGCTTCGCCAAGAGATTCTCGAACGCCTGGGGTGGCGCATCCACCGCGTGTGGTCCACGGCGTGGTTACGAAACCCGCGGGGCGAGGTCGACGCCATTGAGCGCGCCATTCGCGATGCCCGGGCCATGCCACGCGAAACGGCGCCCAGGGAGGTTCGCTTCTCCGAGGCGAACGCGCGGGCCGCGACCGCCGCCACCTTCGCCACCCCGGTGATGGCGGGCGCCGTGTCCGGCGCATCCGCCGCGGAGCCACCGCCTTTCCGGCCATACGTCGAAGCCGATCTTGGCCGGTTTCCGGCGGGAGACGATCTGTTACAGAATGACGCAGCGTGCATCGCGGAACTCGTGGCCTTCGTGGTGAGCGTGGAGGAGCCGGTCCACGTGGACGTGGTGGTCGAACGTGTGCGGCGCCATTATGGACTGCAGCGCGCCGGCAATCGCGTGCGCGACGCCGTGGAGGCTGCCGTGCGGGAGGCGATCCGCCGCGAAACGGTCCGGTGGCTCCCGTCCGTCGCCGTCGCCGGGGAACCGCGCGAGTTTCTCGCCACAAAAGGGAACCGCGGGATCGAGCCGCGCGGCCCGTTTCCCGACGGGCGCAAGCGGAACATCGACCACCTCTGCGACGAAGAGATCGAAGCCGGCGTGGTCCGTGTGGTGCGTGAGATGGTCGGTGGGGCAAGGGAAGAGGTGATCACCGCCACGGCCCGCGCGTTCGGGTACGCCCGTACGGGTGAAAGCGTTGAAGCCCGGGTCAGCGCCGCAGTGGACCGACTTCTGGCGACGAACCGCCTGGTCCTTCGGCTGGGGTCTCTTGTCGCGCGCGACTGAGAGACCGTAACCGTTCCCCTCTCCGGGGGGGTAGACGATCCCGCGGTGGCTTGGCGTCAGGCGGCGAGCCTTGCGAAGAGCCTATTTCGGTAGACCATTCGCGCTACGCCCGGCTACGAGCGTGCCAAGGCGGCGTCGGGTGCCCTCGACAAATCGCCCCCAAAATCAGTTGTCAGTTGTCAGGAATCAGTTGTCAGGAAGGGGACGATCAGATGGCTGACAACTGACAACTCACCTTTCGCCCTCCTTGCCTGGCAGTCTCGCTCGCGCTGGCGGCGTTCAATCCGCGGGCCCCCCCCGTCACCCGCGCCGCGCGCCGACCGATGAAGTGCTGGTGGTCGCCCCCGGTTCGCTGGTGGCGCTGAACACGCTGACCGACGAGGAAGGCCACGAAGAGGACGTGCAGTTCGAGGTCACGCCCGGCGAAACGGTTGACCCCGCCGCCGGGTACTTCTCGTCCGACGGCGAGGCCTACGTGACCGTGGGATTCGACCCGGTCTACACGATTCGGGTGTATCATGATAAGGATGGAAACGGCGTGTGGGGCGGCAACGACCCGTTCGTGGATGCGACGGTGGTGACGCCGGTGGCCATTGACCACTTGCGGATTTTCATCGACGCCGTGGAGTGGGCGCCCGGCGAAATCGCCAACGGGGAGATCATG
>JACQVU010000375.1 GCA_016209585.1 Planctomycetota bacterium | reverse complement strand
CGCTCGCGCAGCGCGCGTAGACGGCCTTGGGCGGGGGTGGCCCCGTCGCGGGAGATCTCGGCGATGGCCGCGGCGCCACGCGCATCGGGGCCGGGGTGCGACGCCGGAGCGGCGGGATCGCCCGGGTCTTCGCCCCGATCCTGGCACTCGTGCGGCATGCTGATCTCGGTGAGGAACGACAGGAAGCGCCGCAACCGCTGCTTGCGGAGCGAGAGGGTGTTGGCGCCGTCGATGGTCTTCCAGGCGTAGCCGTCGAAGGGGTCGCCCCGTTCGACGCCGAAATCGGCGGCGTGGTCGAAGAGGTAGGTTCCGGGATGAATCGCGCAGAGGTTGATGTTCGCCACCCGGGTGATGAGATCGCGATGGCCGGCGATGAAGTCGCGGGTCGCCTGGAAGTCGCTCTCCTCCTCTCCCGGAAACCCGATGATGACGTTGATGCTCGCCGCCACCCCCGCCGCCGCGAGGCTGGAGAGGGTCGCTTCTCCCGCGCTCACCTCGTAGCCCTTGCGCATCATCTTGAGCACCCGGTCGGAGAAGGACTCCATGCCGAGGCAGAGGCCCACGCAGCCGGCGCGGGCCATGGACCGGGCCACGTCGGGGGTCATCTGGCGGCGGGCGACGCCTTGGGCGTCCCACGAAACCGAAAGGCCGCTCCGGGCGATGGCGGCGCACATCGCCTCAAGGAACCCCATGTCGCCGTTGATGATGAGGTCGTTGAACCGGAACCGCCGGATGTCGTAGCGCTCGCCGTAAAAACGCATGGCGCTCACCACCTGTTCCGGCGTGGCGTGCTTGTACCGCTTGTACATGGGGGTGTCGGCGCAGAAGGTGCACAGGCGCACGCAGCCGCGCGAACTGGTGATAGGCAAGGTCTGGCCGCCGTAGTCGGCGAGGTTGAACTCCTCGAACCGGGGGAAAGGCACCTCGGCGAGCGGCACGTCGGCGAGGCTCTGAACGCAAATCGCGTGGTCGCCGTCGTGATCCCGGAAGACGCGGCAGCCGGGCAGATCCATACCGGGCCGGAGCGCGCCGAGGTTGGCCAGCAGCGCGCGCACGGCGAACTCGCCGTCCCGCGCCACGATGTAGTCCACCGCGCTCCGGTCCACCCAGTCGCGGTAGGCCGGGTAGGCCATTCCCGGCCCGCCCCAGAGAATGACGCGGGAAGCGTCCTTCTCACGGATGCGCCGGCAGAGCGCGTTGGAGAAGGGAATGGAGATGAAGGTGACCGAGAACCCCAACACCCGGTGCGGAAAGGCCAGCAGGCGATCCGCCCAGCGGTCGATCTCCGGCAGGTAGTGCCGCACCGCCGCGCCCTGGAGCCAGAAGGGGTAGTCGCCGGTCTCCCACGTCCACCGCACCCCCGGCGGCGCGGCCTGGTACATCGCTTTGTTCAGGTCCCACTGGTCGCAGCGATATCCCAGCGACCGCAGCCACGTGACGATATAGGCCACGCCCAGCGGCGGCAGCGAGGGATCCCAGGGCGGCGTGCGCACCACCAGCACGTCCGGGGCGTCCGCGCCCGCGGGCGCGCCGCCGACTCCCGTGGCCGCGCGCGGGCTGTCGCGGAAATCGCCGCGATCCATCGGCGCCGGCGCGCTGGAGGCTGGTAGCGGATTCACGGGGCCGAAGTTAGCAAGCGAGGGGCGAGGGGCGCGGGAAGCGGATTCACGAGGCCAATGATAGCAGGCGCCAGGCCGTTGCCGCCTTTCCCCTCACGCGGAGGCACGGCCAGATGGTTGCACGCGGAGTTCTTGCGCGAGAGACGCGGAATGGGACTGATGGGACCTATGGGACAGAGGGGACGCATGGGCGCGGCCCATCCCATGCGTCCCATGCGTCCCATCAGTCCCATTCCGCGCCCTCCGCGCCTCCGCGTGAGTCGTTGCCGCCCGCCGCGGATGCCGTGCCGGGGGGCATTGTGTTCCGTGGCGCGGTGGGGTAAAATCCCCGCTCGTTCGTTCGCTCAGTCAGTCAGCGTGTGGGCGCGAGTGCGCCGGGCGCGAGGTCTCTCTTCCCAAGGCAAGGGTCACTCATGAACATCGCGTTGGTCCGTTCACCGTTCCGTTTCCTCGTGGCGTTCGTCGCGGCGCTGGCGCTGGTGGCGGTTCCCGCGTTCGCCCCCTTCGGCGCGCCGGCGCTCCAGGCGCAGGAAGAGGAGGGCGGCGAGGAAGCGGCCACCGCCGCCGAAGAAGAGGGACCGGCGCTGGAAGAGGTTGAAGAGGAGGCAACTGAGCCAAAGAGCGACAACCAGGCCGCGCCGGCCAAGCCGAAAGAGGTCCTTTCTACTCCGGTGGAGAAGAAGCCGGCGGGGGCGGTGGTGGGCGGCGCGAAGAAGCCCGAACTGCCCACGCCCAAGCCGAAGGGCGAGGTGAAGGCCGACGCCGCGGCGCTCGCGCTTTTGAAAGAACTGGCGGCCGGCCTGAATGAGAAGGTGCTGGGGAAGGACGAGATGGTGATCAGGATGGGGGAGGACGTGATTGGGGTGGTGGATTGCGTGGTGGAGAAAGGTGAACAGGACGGCAAGAAGGGGTACAAGGTGGCGATGACGGGGGCGATGGACATGATGGGAATCGTCTCGGCCACGATGTCGGCCAAGGCGTTCGTGACTGCCGATCTGGTGACGCTGAGCGCCGAGACCTCGGAGGTGATGGAGCAGAACGGCGAGAAAAAGAGCAAGCAGGGCGGCTCGACGTTCAAGGACGGGCAGTATCAGTGCTGGAAGCAGGGCGACGGCGGCGGGCCGGTGGAGAAGTGGACGGTGAAGCCGGTTCCCGGCTTCCTCCCCGACGGGGTGGACATCCTGGTGCAGCGATTCGTGGGCCGTTCCGGCAAGAAGGAGGGAACGTATACGTTTGTCGCCGACCGCCACGGCGACTTCTGGCCGGTGAAGTACGAACTGAAGGGCGCGGAGAAGGTGAAGACCCCCACCGGCGAGGTGGACGCCGTGGT
>JACQVU010000372.1 GCA_016209585.1 Planctomycetota bacterium | reverse complement strand
GGGTCGGGGGTCGGGGGTCGCGCGGGCGCGCCGGAACCGGCTTCGGGCCGCGCCTCGCATCCTTCCGGCCGTTTCTTTGTCTTCCGATACTCCGCCCGCAGCGCCTCGTACTGCTGCGGCGAAATCTCCCCGAGCGGCGCGCCCCCTCCCACGATGTGGCGATGCAGCCGCACGAGGAAGGGCACGCACCAGCCGCAGCCCGTCCCGGCGCCGAGGCAGGCGGAGACTTGGGAGGCGCGGCTGGGACGCTCCCGCGCGCAGAACTTCTCCACTTTCCGTCGAGTGACGTGAAAACAGAGGCAAAGTTCATCGTCCGGCCCCATGCCCTCACGATAGGAACGCCGGCCAAGGCCGTCAAGGGGCCGCGTTCCCGCGATCTTTTTCGGCCATCGCCCGCTCGACGCCGTCCAGGTAGGCCTCTTCATTGGCGCAGGCTCCGCCGTAGACCCGGGCGCGCCGGGAGAGCAAGGCGTGCAGCGCGCCGTCGTCCAGCAGCCGTTCAATGCAGGCGGCCAGTTCATCGCGAGTGGCGAACCAGAGGCCCGCGTTGGAATCGCGCGCCAGCCCCACCAGCGCGCGATCTTCCTCCGGCACGACGATGGGCGCCCCGGCGCTCAGCGCCGCGATCTCCGCGTCCGGCTGAAGCCGCCGCCCGCCCAGGGAAACGGCCAGCGCGGCGCCAGCGAGCGCGGCCGAGTCGACCCGCGTGCTCACCGCGGCCTCGCCGCGCATGACCGCGTCCAGCGCCGAGGCGGCCTGCGTCGCCGAGCGCCCCGCGAACCGCAAACGCGCCGCCGGGCGGCCCGGTTCCGCCCGCCACCGCGCCAGCGCGTGCAGGATGCCCCCGGCGCGAAGGTCCAGCCCGCCGTCAGCCAGGACAACGATCTCGTGGGGCGCGCCGTCTCCCTCGCCCGGCCCGGGCTTTCCACCCGCCGCGAGGGAATCGGATGACGAGGCCGCCCGGCCCTGGCCCCCGGCGCCCGTGGCGCGGGCGGTGGCGATGGGAAGCAGTCCACACGGGATGAACGGCGCGCCGGAGAAGCGCGACGCCAACCAGGGCGCGTCCCATGGCGCCGCGCAGAGACGAAGTGGAACGCGCCGGACAAGTTCCGTGAAGCCCGCGAGGTGGGCGGGAACGGTCTCGGCCGCGACGGCGAACAACGCGGCGCGAGCGCCCGCTGCCTCGATTCCGAAGCGAGCGGTGGCGAAGCGGGCGTCCCAGCAGAGCACGAGGTCCACGGCGGCTGTCGCCGACTCCCGCGCCACGCGCGTGAAAAGCGCCGTGGAGAACGGCCCGCGCAGGCGCCACCAGCGCTCCTCCGCGCGGGCGTCCAGCCTGCCCGCCGACACCGGCGGCTCCGTTTCCCCACGCTCCGCGTTCTGGCGGCGGAAGTCGAGGGGAAAGCGCCGCGCCGCCACCCCCTCGACGACCGCCGCGCCGACCGGCAGTTCGCCGGACCAGAGCGTCTCTTCGACCGCGGTGGTGGTGAACACCGTGACATCGTGGCGGCGGGCGATCAACCGCGCGAAGCGCGCCGCGGCGCGCGCCGAGTCAGACGGCAGGTCTGACCCGAAGAGATGCGAGACCAGGATGATGCGGCGTCGGGCCACGGCGGTGGGAACTCGTGGGGCGAGAGACGCGGGGCGAGGGGGCGGGGTGCTACAGAGGTGGCCGCAACGTTGGATCCGTGGCGCGAGATGGGGCGCCGGGTTCCCCGGCCTCAAGGCCTCTCGATCTATCACTCCCTCCGCACAAATGCTATCTCACGCTCCCTGGAGCCGCGTTGCGTCGTTGACCCGCGCGCCTTCCCCCATACAATGCTCGCCTTCCCGCGCGCCGTTCGGGCGGGAAACGGAAAGCAGATTCTCTCCGAGGACCCCGACCTTCAAACCCTGACCCGATGAACATCGAACCCTTCGAATGGTATTCGCCGAATCTCGGTCGCGTGATGCAGGGCATGCGCTACGGCCACTGGGGCCCGCCCATCCTCTACTTCCCCACTTCGGGCGGCGGACACACTGAGTTCGACTACTACCGCCTGCAGGACGACGTGTGGCCCTTCACCGAGGCGGGGCGGTGCCAGTTCTTCGTGATCGACGGCAACTCCAAGCAGTCCTGGTACAACCGCAGCATCCATCCGCGCCACCGGGTGGAGGGCCACCTGGCCTACGAACGCTTCGTGATCGATGAGGCCGTGCCCTTCATGCGCCATGCCGCCGGCAACGACGTCATGGCGTGCATGGGCTTCAGTTTCGGCGGGTACTACGCGGCGAACACCTTGCTGCGCTATCCCCAGGTTTTCCGGCTCGCTCTCACCATCGGTGGGGTCTACGACGTGACCGACCACCTCGACGGCTACTTCGACCAGGACGTCTACTTCAACAACCCCATGTCCTACGTGCCCAACCTGGACGATCCCTGGTACCGCTCACAGATCGGGCACACCTCCCACCTGGCGCTCTGGGGCGGGGCCGCCGACCAGTTCCTCCAGAGCACGCTCGACTTCCACCGGGTGCTGGTGGAGAAGGGCATTCCCCACGACTACGACATCTGGGGCCACCCCTTCGGCCACAACGAGCGCTGGTGGAAGGTGCAGGTGCCGGTCTGGGTCGGCCAGCACTACTGATGACTCCCCCGGCGCGGCCGCCCGCCGTCCGCGTTCCCGCGACCCCGGATCAATACTCGTCTTCCCGCTTCTCGGCGCGCGGTGGCGCGGGCGGCGTGGCGGAAGGAGTGGGGGAGGCGGCTGGGCTGGCGGGATTCGCGCCCGGCGCGGGGGGCGCGGCCGGCTCGGCGTCGTCGAAGGTCTCCGGCACGATGACCATGGCGGAGCGGCCGTAGACCAGGGCGCGATCCTGGCTCTTGCTCCAGGATTCGACGAGGGCCTTCAGCGAAACCCCGCCGATCTCATACTCCAGCGTCTGGGCGCGGCCGCCCTTGCCGCGGGTGTCGACCGACACGGTGAGCGCCCCGCCGGGATCGGCCCACTCGTCGGGCACGAAGACCCGGAAGCGTTTGACGCCCAGGCATTGCACCGCGAGACGCCCGCGGGCGGTCCACTCGGCCCGCAGCCGCGCCTCCGGCCGGGAGAGTTTCTCGACCTGGACCCAGCGGGCGGAGCCGTGGTCGGCGGAAAGGCCGGTCCACTCGACCACCCGCGCGTCGGCGTCGCGTTTCCGGGCCAACAGCCATTCGAACGCTTCCTTCATCTTCGACGCGCCGGGCAGCACGACGTCGGGGATGACGTGGCCTCGGCCGGCCATTTCGTCATAGACGTGCGCCACGCCGGCGCGGGTCAGGTAGCCGTCGATGTCGCGCGCCTCCGCCACCGGAACGATCTCGTCGCGGCCGCCGATGGTGAAGCGAACGCCCAGCCCCCGGAGGTTGCGCAGGAGGCGCAGCGTGGTTTCGTGGGTCGGCCCCGGCACTTCTTCGCGTTTGAGCGTCCCCGCGAACGGCGCCACCGCGCAGAAGCGGTCGGCGAACCGCGCGCCCACGTTCCACGCGGCGTATCCGCCCATGGAGTACCCCAGCAGCGTGACCCGATCCTCGTCGACGTTGTACCGCCGCTTCATCCACGCCAGCGCCAGCAGTGGAAAGCCGTCGGACGTGTATTTCCACCAGTGCGGCATTGGTGGCGCTTTGGGGTCCCAGGACGGGCTGCCCAGTTCCACGTCGGCGCGCGGCTGGGCGCTGGGCGCGACCAGCAGGAAGCCGTTGGCCCGCACCCATGGCGAAAGCCAGGCGTACATCTGGCCGCCGTTGGCGCCGAGGCCGTGAAGCGCCACGATGAGCGGGTAGCGTTTGGCGGGGTCGTAGTCCTCCGGCACGTAGACCCAGGTGGGGGAGCGGCGGCCCCCGGCGTCCGTGAGCACCTCCTGGCGGAAGCCGCCCGGTCCGGGGGCGTAGGGGCGCCCCTCGCGCAGGAGCGCGGCCACGCGATCCGGCGTCAGCCCCATCTGGCTGATCTGCTGGACGGTGCTCCGCAGTCCGGGGGAATCGGCGCCGCGGTCGAGAAGCGCGAAGATATCCTGGCGTTCGTCGGCCCGCGCGACGCCGGCGCCCAGCCACGCCGCCGTGGCCAGGGCCAAACCGTGGAGCAGAAGAAGCAGCCCGCGACCCCGGCCCGCGGCGGCAGTGAGGGGGGTGCGAAGGAGTAGGAGAGTGGGAGAGTGGGAGAGCGAGGGAGCGGGAGAAGGCATGCGCCTGATTCCGGGGTTGGAGCGGTGGACGTCAGGGTTCCTGCTCCCGCGACGCGGGACGCGCGCCGCGGGGAACCCGTGGGGGCAAGGATACCGCCGTGGCCTCTCCGGGGCCAGAGGGGCGGAGGGCGGTGGAGCCGCTTGCGCTGTGCGTAACTCCGTTGGCG
>JACQVU010000371.1 GCA_016209585.1 Planctomycetota bacterium | reverse complement strand
CTCCTGAACCGCGCGCCCACGTTGCACCGCATCGGCATCCAGGCGTTCGAACCGGTGCTGATCGAGGGCAACGCCATCAAACTCCACCCGCTGGTCTGCGCCGGGTTCAACGCCGACTTCGACGGCGACCAGATGGCGGTGCACCTGCCGCTCTCCTGGGAAGCCCAGGTGGAGGCCTGGACGCTGCTGCTCTCCACCAACAACATCTTCTCCCCGGCCCACGGCGGCCCGGTGATCGCGCCGTCGCAGGACATCGTGCTGGGGGTCTACTACCTCACCACCGGGCGCCCCGGCGTGAAGGGGGAGGGCAAGGCCTTCGCCTCCCGGCACGAGGTGATGATGGCCTACGACCTGGGCACGGTGGACATCCACGCGCCCATCAAGGTGAAGATGGGCGATCCCACCCGCCTGGTGAAGAACGCCCCGGAACACGAGGGATCCCCGGTGGGCGACAAGCCTCTGGAGACCACCGTGGGGCGCGTGCTGTTCAACGACATCCTTCCGGCGGGGATGCCCTACTACAACTACAAACTCGACAAGAAGAAGATCAACGCCCTGATCGCCGACTGCCACGCCCTGGTGGGAACCGTGGCCACCCTCCGCCTGCTCGACGACCTGAAGGAGACGGGCTTCAAGGCCGCCACCCGCGCCGGCATCTCCTTCTCCAAGGGCGATCTCGTGCGGTTGCCGCAGAAGGAGCGCATCCTGGCCGAGGCCGACAAGCGCGTGGACCTCATCGACCAGAACCGCGGCGCGGGCCTCATCACCGAGGGCGAGCGCTACAACTCCATCGTCGAGGTGTGGACCCACGCCCGCGAGGAAATCTCCGAGGCCGTGGTCGCTGAACTGAAGGCCAACAAGGTCAACGGCATCTCCGAACTCAACCCCATCTTCATCATGGTGGACTCCGGCGCCCGCGGCTCGGTGGAGCAGGTGCGCCAGCTGGCCGGCATGCGCGGCCTCATGGCCAAGCCCAACGGCCGCATCATCGAAACGCCCATCAAGGCCAACTTCCGCGAGGGGCTGCAGGTGCTGGAGTACTTCTCCTCCACCCACGGCGCCCGCAAGGGGCTGGCCGACACCGCGCTGAAGACCGCCGACTCCGGCTACCTCACCCGCAAACTCGCCGACGTCGGCCAGAACGTCATCGTCAATCAGGACGACTGCGGCACCGCCAACAGCATCAAGAAGAGTTCGGTCTACAAGGGCGAGAAGAAGGTGGTGCCGCTCTGGCGCCAGCTGCGGGGCCGGGTGCTGGGTGAGACGATCACCGACCGCCGGACCGGCGACGTGGTGGCGAAGGCCGGCGACCTCCTGGACGAGCGCACCGCCCAGGCCATCGACGCGCTGGGGTTCGAGACCGTGGAAGTGCGCAGCGTGCTCACCTGTGAGGCGTCGCACGGCGTCTGCGCCAAGTGCTACGGCATGGACCTCTCCACCGGCCGCCTGGTCGAGCAGGGGCTGGCCGTGGGCATCGTGGCGGCGCAGTCCATCGGCGAGCCGGGCACGCAACTCACCATGCGCACCTTCCACATCGGCGGCGTGGGCGTCGTGGCCTTCGAGAAGCCGGAGCGCGCCGCGGCCAATGGCGGCGCCGTGGAGTTCAAGAACATCAAGATCGGCAAGAACAAGCGCAAGGAGGCGGTCTCGCTCACCAAGGACGGCCAGATCGTCGTTCGCGGCAAGGATGGCCAGGAACTGGAGGCCCACGAGGTGCCCCCCGGCGCCGTGCTGCGCGTGCGGGACGGCGAAGAGGTGAAACCGCGCGCGGCCCTCTGCCAGTGGGAGGCCCACACCCGGCCGGTGATCGCCCAGGAAGACGGCGAAGTCCACTATGAGGACATCGTCGAGGGCGAGACCATGAAGGTCGAGGCCGAGAAGGAGGGCGGCCGCCCCCGCCGCGTCATCATCGAGCACAAGGGGTCGCGCCACCCGCAGATCATCATCAAGGACCCGGCCGGCGAGATCCTGGGCATGTACTCCGTGCCGGAGAAGGCCTACATCGAGGTGGAGGAGGGCGACAAGGTCTGGGCCGGCATGGCCCTGGCCAAGATCCCCCGGGGCATCTCCGGCTCGCAGGACATCACCGGCGGCCTCCCCCGCGTCACCGAAATCTTCGAGGCCCGCACCCCCAAGAACCCCGCCGTCATCGCGGAGATCGACGGCGTCGTCTCTCTGGGCGAGAAGCGGCGCGGCAAGATCAGCATCGTGATCAAGGGCGAATCCGGGCTGGAGAAGGAGCACCTCATTCCCGTGGGGCGCCACCTGCGCGTGCACGCCGGCGACTTCGTGCGCGCCGGCGAGGCGCTCACCGAGGGGCCGCTGGTGCCGCACGACATCCTGCGCATCTCCGGCACCGATCAACTCTACACCTACCTGCTGACCGAGGTGCAGAACGTCTACCGCGCGCAAGGGGTCGCCATCGACGACAAACACATCGAGGTGATCGTGGCCCAGATGCTCCGCAAGGTGAAGATCGAGGACCCGGGCGACACCGACTACCTGCCGGAGATCACGGTCGACAAGTTCAAGGTGCGCGAGTCCAACAACCGCGCGCGGGAGGCCGGCGGCAAGCCCGCCACCTACCTTCCCCAGCTGTTCGGCATCACCAAGGCCTCGCTGCAGTCCGAGTCGTTCATCTCCGCGGCCTCGTTCCAGGAGACCACCAAGGTGCTCACCGAGGCCGCCATCGCCGGGAAACGCGACACCCTGATGGGACTCAAGGAGAACGTCATCCTCGGCCACATGATCCCCGCCGGCACCGGCTTCCGCACCTACCACGAGGCCAAGTACCTCACCCACACCACCGAAGGCGAGAAAGAGCCGGTCCTGGCCACCCCGCCCGCCGCGCCCGCCCTGCTGATCACCACCAAGGAGGAGGGCGCGGCGTAGCGCCACGCGGACCGACTCCCGGCGGGCTTCCATGAGAAAGCCTTGACTGTCAAGGCGCCGAACGTGGTCGGTGCCCTCCGACTGCCTTCGTGCTGACGCGATCCCGAGCAACCCGGCTTCCATACGCACTCGAGGAGGGGCGCCTTTGCCCCTGGTGCAGGATGGGGTGCGATGTGAGGGGGCGCTGCTATCTGCTAGACAGAATCGGGCCGTGTACTGCTGTTGCCGGCAGACACGGCGCGGTCTTACCCGTCGGCCGCAGTCACCCGCACTCGGTTTGGGATCGCCGCCACGCTACGTTTGGGCAGCCGTTGGACTCCTCTCCTTTCACGTCGCGGCGCTTGCCGCCTCGGCCTTCTCCTGAATGTTCAGCCGCCTCCGGCCCGTCACGGAACTCGGTCCTGCTCTGCTCTGCTCTGCTCTGCTCTTCTCTCTCGCCTTCGCACCTGTGTGTCCCGGTTCCTACCGAGCCACTGCGTGTCCGACGGCGAAAATCCACATTCCAAAGCCGTCTGCTCTGCTGCTCTGCTCTGCTCGTCCGACCGCTCACCGCTTCCGACCCACCCCGTCACGCCGGCCGACGGCGCTGCCGCGGACGGCGCGGCGACGCCACTCCTTGCGGTTGCCACACTTCTCCCGTCACCCACATCCGGTGCAGAATCGTGGCCAGTTTCCGCGCCACCGCCACCACCGCCCGCTTCTTCCCCGCCTTCCCGCCCCGCTCGCCGATCGACAGACCCCACCGCCGCAGCGCCGAGTCCGGCCCCTTCGGTCCCAGAATGTAATGCGCCGCCGTCACCAGCATCCGGCGCAGGTACGAGTCTCCCGCCTTCGTGATCCTCAGCTGCGGCGCGCTCTGGCCCGAATTCCTCTGCTTGGTCACCAGGCCCAGGTACGCTCCCACCTCACGACTCTTCTTGAACCGGTGCGGGTCTCCGATCGTCAGCACGTATGCCGCCGAGACCAGGGAACCCACTCCCGGAACCCCCTGCAGATGCTCGATGGCCTGGTGCTTCTCCGCCAGCGATTCCACCTGCTTGTCCATCACCTTGATCTCCTGCGTCAGCGTCGAAATGCTCCGCAGCAGCGGCGCCAGCAGAGCCTTCTGCTCCTGCTTCACCGCTTCCTTCGCCTTCTTGCTGAACGCCGCAGCCGAGCACCGCGGCAACGCCTCGCCCGTCCCCTTGGCCAGCGCCCGCGCCGTGTTCACCACCAGCGTGCGCGCCCTCACCAGAGCGTCACGCCCACGCAGAATGTTCAGATCGCCCTGCACCTCCTTCGACCGGTGTTGGACCTCCATCAAAAGGTCGGGCGCGGTCTGCGCCAGACGGGCCAGCATCGCCGCGTCCGACCGGTCGCTCTTTTTGAGCGATTCCGCAACCAGCCTCACCCGCCGAGGATTCACCACCACCACCTCGTGCCCCTTCTCCGCCATCAGCCGGCTCACCCACGGCGAGTGCTGACCGGCTTCCATCACCACCCGACACCGCGTCACACCCACCTCCGCCGCGAGAGCCTCCTTCGTCGTGCGCACGCGGCTCTCTTTGCGAATCGTCCCATCCGCCTCCAGCACGCAGAAATTCGTGTGACGATCACCCAGGTCCATTCCGATGGTCGCGAACACTTCGTTCCGTGTAGACTGTTTCATCGCCGGCCTCCTTGATGTCCTTGCAGCCTTCGGGACTGCGCCATCATCGAACCATCGATGACAGGGAGCAGGTTACTGCATCCCGCCGGGCGGAGAGGAGGCCGGCTTTCTCATCCCATCTGCTATGTGATCAGGGTCTCATAGAGCGCGCAGAGCGCGTCAGCTTGGCGGTCTGGGTTGAAGCGCAAAAGCGCCAGGGCGCGGGCGCGCACGGCGCGGGCGCGGGCCTCGGGGTCCG
>JACQVU010000370.1 GCA_016209585.1 Planctomycetota bacterium | reverse complement strand
ACGGATATCCCCAGCACCCAACCCCCAGTACCCAGCACCCAACGCCCAGTACCCAGCACCCAACGCCCAGCACCCCTGGGTCGCGGAATTTCTGCGCTATCTCGCGGTCGAGGCTGGCCTCTCGCCCAATACCCGCGCCGCCTACCGCCGCGACCTCTTCCGGCTCCAGGGCTGGCTCGATGGCCGGGGGCTTTCGTTCCAGTCGGCCACGCGGGAACACCTGGGCGACTACCTGGCCCAGGCGCGCGCCGCCGGCGCGCCAGAGACGTCGCGCGCACGGTATCTGGCGTCGATGCGCATGTTCTTCCGCTTCCTGGTGAGCGAACGCCGGCTGGAGACGGACCCGGCTGCGGCGCTCGAACGGCCCCGGCTCGCCACCCGCGCCCCCCGCTTCCTGACCCGCGCCGAAGTCGAGAGCCTGCTGCACGCCCCTGACATTCGCGCCCCGCTCGGCCTCCGCGACGCCGCGCTGCTGGAGACGCTCTACGCCACCGGCGCGCGGACCTCCGAGACCTGCGGCATGACCTTGGAGGCCGTCAACCTCGCGCAACGCTTCGCCCGTGTCCTCGGCAAGGGGGCGCGTGAGCGGATCGTCTTTTTCACCCAGCGCGCCACCAGCCGGATCGCGGACTACGTCGGCGGCCCCCGGCGGGAGGTGGACAACGGAACCCACGGCCGTTCCCGCGGCCGGCTCTTCCTCTCGGTTCGCGGCCGACCGCTCTCCCGCGAGACCGTGTGGCGCATCGTCGCCAAGGCGGCCCGCGACGCCGGCATCGCGCGGCCGATATCGCCCCACATGCTGCGCCATTCGTTCGCCACCCACATGCTCGAGAACGGCGCCGAGGTGCGCGCCCTGCAGGAACTGCTCGGCCACGCCTCCATCACCACCACCCAGGTTTACATCCACGTCCAGGCCGCGCGCCTTCTCAGCGTCCACCGCCGCTTCCACCCCCGCGCGCGGGCGTGACCTCGAAGCTAGCGCGCGATGCGGAAGCGGTCGATCTCCTTGCCGTCCGTTCCCTTCACCACGCCCTCGATGGCGCCCGGAGCGATGGAGACCACGCAGTAGTGGTGCGCCATGGCGAACTTCTTCGACCACGGCGTGTCCTTGGCGTCAGCCGTCGCGCCCCGCAACCGCGCCCCGCCACCCCCGGCCGTGACGTAGGTGACGCCGTTCTTCTCCAGCCGCTCGTAGTTGTGGTCATGCCCCTGGAAGAAGAGCGCCGCGCGGTACTTCTCCAGCAGCGGCACCAGAGCCGCCTGCACCAGCGGGTAGCCGCCGTGATCTCCGGTGGAGTAGGCCGGGTGGTGGGCGATGACGATGAGCCACTTGGCGGTGGAGCCTTTCATCTCAGCCTCGGCCCAGGTGATCTGCGGCGAACCGGCTGCGAGGGGGAGGTTGGAATCGACCACCACGTATTTGGCGTCGCCGACCGAGAAGGTGTAGTAGTTCTCGGTTCCCGGACCGGGCACGGAGAAGAAGGTGAAATACCAGGGCGAGTTGGCCTCATGGTTGCCCATGACCGGCCAGAGCACCCGCCGCGCGCCCATGTCGCCCAGCGGCTCGAAGTGCTCGGTACGCCAGGCGTCGTAGGAGGAGCCAACTTTCACCATGTCGCCCGTGTTGATGAAGAAAAGCCCGTCCTCGGCCTGCATTTTCCTGACGATGGCCGCGTGGGTGGAGGGAAAGGAGCGCGAATCGCCGTAGACGAGCATGGTGTACGGCTTGCCCGCGCCCTCGGGGTAGGTGGCGAAGGTCTGGAGGTCGGAGAGTTTGCGGCCCACGCGCACCTGGTAGAAGTAGGTCGTCTCGGGCCGGAGACCGGCGATCTCCACCTCTTGCACCTTCCGGGCCAGCGGCGCCAGGGCGAAACCGGTCATGGTCTCGCGGGTTCTGCCGTACTCCACCATGCCGCGGGCCTCCACGTCGCTCTCCCACATCACGGTCATGCGTTTCGGCCCGCCGTTCTGCAGATAGGGGCCTTTCAGGAACGCGGGCGTCTCCGCGCCGAGAGCGTTGCGGGCGGCGTCCAGGGCGGCGCGCTCCGCCTCGCCACCGGGCCCGGCGGCGGAAGGGGCCGGGGCGGCGGCCACGGCCGCGGGTTCCTGCCCGCCGGCCGGCGCGTCGGCGCGATCCTCCGCCGTGAGCCGCGGGGGCAGCATGAAAAGAAGGAAGAGGACGCCGAAGCCGACGGACGCGGCGACCTGCAGGAGCGCTTTCGGTCCGAGGTTCATCATGGAAGCAGTATACCACGGCCGGGAACCACAAATTGTGTTGTCATTTCATTCCGCGCCGGGGATCATGCCGGGCTGTCTCGTTCCGATACCCCCGGAGGTCTCCGATGGTGAAGGTGATCATCGCCACGCTGCTCGGCGGGGTGTGGGTGTTCGCGTGGGGCTTCCTCGCCTGGACGGTGCTGCCGCTCCACAAGTCGGCCATGCACACGCTGCCCGACGAGGCCGCCATGGTTCGCGCGCTAGAGGCGCAGCCGGGGCCGCTGCAGCACGGTGTCTACTACCTCCCGGCCATGCCTGAGAAAATGGACTGGAACATGGAATCGCCGGAGGCGAAGGCCTATGGCGAGAAGTACAAGAACGGCCCGGTGGCCATGTTCCAGGTGAAGATGGACGGCCTCGACCCGGAGATGCGGCAGGAGATGCTCCGCGGCGCCGGTATCTCCCTCGGCTTCGCGCTTCTGGTGGCCATCGCCGTGGCTGCGGCCGGCGCCGGGTCGTTCCCGCGCCGGTGGATCGTGGCCTTCATTTGCTCGGCCGGGGGGATGTCGGTCAACGACCTCATGATGTGGAACTGGATGTACGGGCCGTGGGACTTCACCCAGGCGAATCTGATCGATCACGCCGTCACCGCCGTCGTGCTGGCAACGATCATGGCCGGCATTCTGCGCCCGCGCGGGGCGATGGAAGACGCTGAGGGGCCGGGCGCGCTGGTCTCCGACTCCGACGATGCCGCGCCAGCCGGCGGCGCGAGCGCGGGTCCGGGTCCGGGCGGCGGATCGTCCTCGCCGGCGCGGTGAAGCGGCGACGGGGCCTCGGTCAGCCTGTATGACGTGGGGCGCGATGGCCGGGGAGCGGTTTCTGTCGCCAGAACCCGTGGTCGAACTGGCCAACGCCTTCGCGCGCCCGTTCGACAACGCCGTGGCCACGGCCCGCACCTGCTACTCGGGCAAGGGCATCGTCACCGAAGACGACGTGACCGGCCCGCCGGGCCTCGATCCCGACGCGCGCCGGGAACGACTGGACCGGCGCGATGCCCTCGCCCGGTCCATCTACCAGGCCGGCCACCACACCACGCTGCAGCACGCCCACTTCCAGTTCCGGCTGGATCGGGTGTCGCGCCATTTCATCTGGAGTTTCCTCCACTCGCATCCCTTCTATAACTCCGAGCAGGTCTCGCAGCGGTACGTGGCGGTGAAGCGCGGGAACTACGCCGTGCCGCCGATGAGCGACGCCGCGCGCGAAGCGTATGAAAGCGCCGTCGGCTTCCTTCACGGCGAATACGAGTCCCTCGTGGCTGACCTGATGGCGCCGGCGTCGGAGGAGTTCTTCGCGCTGTTCCGTGGCCGCCGCCACACCGCGAGCCGGTGGGAGAAGACCATCCGCAAGAAGGCCATGGAAGTCGCGCGCTACGTGCTGCCCGTGGCCACCTTCGCCTACCTCTACCACACCGTCAGCGGCATCACGCTGCTGCGCTACCACCGCCTCTGCCGCGAGTACGACGCCCCGCTCGAACAGCGGCTGGTGGTGGAGAAGATGGTGGCTGCGGTGCTGGCGCACGATCCGGCGTACCGCGTGGTGCTTGAAGAGCCGCTGCCCACGGAAGAGACGGTCGAACACGCCGTCGCAGCCGCGTTTCTCTCGGGCCGCGGAAAGCCGGCCACGCGCGCGTTCCTGCGCGAGTTCGACGAGTCGCTTGGCGGCAAAACGTCGGTCCTCGTTTCGCACACCGCGCACGCGGAAGCCGCTGTCGCCTCGGCGGTGCGCGAAGTGTTCGGCCTTGGGCGCGCCGAGATGTCCGACGACGACGCCCTCTGCCGCGTGCTCGACCCCGCGCTGAATCGCACGTTCAGCGAGGCGCTCAATCTCTCGACGCACTCGAAGGCCATGCGCGCGCTCTATCACGCGCACTACACGTTCCGAAAGAAGATCTCCCACACCGCCGACTCGCAGGACCAGAGGCACCGGATGACGCCCGCCTCCCGCCCCATGCTGGAGGCGCACTTCACCGGCGAGCCGGACTACGTGACGCCCGCGCTCATCGCCACCCGCCCCGCCGTGCGCGAGCGGTTCGACCGCGCCATGCGGCGCGCCTTTTCCGCCGCCGCCGCGCTTTTGGAGATGGGCGTGCCCGCCGAGTTCGCCATGTACCTGTTGCCGAACGCGACAGCCATTCGCTTCACCGAATCGGGCGACCTTTTGAACCTGCACCACAAGTACCGCATGCGGCTGTGTTACAACGCGCAGGAGGAGATCTGGCGCGCGAGCCTCGACGAAGTGCGCGACATCTGCCGCGTCACACCGCGCATCGGCCGCTACCTGCTGCCGCCATGCACCATTCGCAAGATGGCTTCGGCGAAACCCGTCTGCCCCGAAGGCGACCGCTTCTGCGGCCTGCCCGTGTGGAACTACGGGCTGGAGGAGTATCAACGGGTGATTTGATGCGCGACCAGGTGGAATCCGGGTAGTGTCCAGGTTCTTTCGCACTTTCGCTGAGAGATCTCCTTTGAGAGGGTGACTTGAACGACGCCCGTACGAAGCCAACGGGTAGGGCGTGCACGGCGCACCACGGCCTGACGCCGCGGGGGCGCCGTGCGCAACCTCACAGCCTGGAACACGAGAAGGCCGGCGGAGCACTTTCGCGCTCTATTGAGATCCTGCGGCCGAATTCAAAGTCTGGCGCACCCATTCGGACAGTTCCTTCCCGGCGGCCCTGGCGGCCTTCGCGTACGCGCTCTTTTCGCGCGGGAGGACTCGCACGCTCAGAGGCTCTTTCTTGGCCTCACCCTTGGGCTTCCGAGGTCTGCCGCGCCTGCCGGCCATGGGTTTCATTGCACGACGCGCCGGCGTCGTTCGCAACGAAAAAGCCGCTTGACAGACATGTTTAGTGTAGTACAATAAACGGTGGGATGGAGAAAGACGATGGCGAACCTGCTCAGACCGGCGAAACAGGCGGCCGCAATTGCTTCCCTTGTCGCCGCGAAGGCCGCGCCCGAGGGCTTCCTCTTTCCCGTTCGCCACGAGCAACGGGGAACGCCGAAGCGGCGCTCCCCACGGGGCGATGCGACCACCGATGTGATCGTGACCGCGCACGTGGCGGGCAACGCCGAAGTGTTCGAGCAGGTGATGAATCTGCACGTTCCGCCTGGATGGATGGTCGCCGACGTGACGTTTGGCAAAGGGGTGTTCTGGCAACGGATTCCTTTGAATCGGTACACGCTTCACGCCTCCGATCTCAAGACGGGTGTCGATTGCAGGCGACTCCCTTACGCCGACGGGTCACACGACTGCGTGGTGCTCGATCCGCCCTACATGGAGGGGCTCTTTCGCCGCTCGAAGGACCATCTCGCGGGCGCGGGCTCTTACGCGGCTTTCCGCGATCACTACTCCAATGGGGAAGGGACCTCCATCGGCCCCAAGTATCACGCCGCGGTTCTCGATCTGTATTTTCGGGCGGGAACGGAGGCCCACCGGGTCTTACGAGTCGGAGGCGTGCTGGTCGTCAAATGCCAGGACGAAGTGAGCGCGAACCAGCAGCGGCTCACCCATGTGGAGATCATCAACGAATACGCGAAGCTGGGACTTTTTGCGAAAGACCTGTTCGTGGTCGTTCGGAAAAACCGTCCCGGTATGAGCAGGGTCATCAAACAGGAGCACGCCAGGAAGAACCACTCCTACTTCATTGTTTTTCTCAAGACTTGTCCCGGACGATCCGTTCGAGCACGGGCCACGGCTCGGCCTCAAAGGGTGGCCGAAGCGGCCAAGTGATCGCGGGGGTCGTCTGGAGGAGGTGTTTTCGCTGGTACGGCGTGTACTTCTCATATGTGCTCCGCGGCAGATCGTTGTTGTGAATAAAGCCGAACCGCCACTTCTGTCCGAACTCGAAGAGATTCACCGCGAGCAAGTCAAAGGTCCCGACCACGAGGCAGACGGTTTTGACAGACTTGCCGTTTGGGAGTTTCACCCTTCGGCTGTCGCTCGCGTCGCATTGAAACCGTCCCGTCCACCCCCCTGGAACTTCCCGCACGCTGTTGGTCTGGAGCGACTTCACTTCAACGCGGACTTTGATGGACTTGTAGACAAGAACCCTATCACCCTTGCTCTTCCGGTCATGATCGTCCGGCTTCTCAATCGAGAAGTCCTTGAAATACATCTCAACGAGCTTCTCTTCGGCCAAGTAGCCCACCAAAAAACCACGCAGGCTTGGCGACTTGGCGACGATCTCTTCAACGTCATCCGGGGATATGCCGAGTCGCTGGAAGAAGTCGCCCATGCCCTGCTACATCGGCATGGGAGTTGGTCGCTCTAAAATGAAACCGGGTCCGGGAATCATCGGGGGGCGATAGCTGGTCCGCTACTTCTACTTCTTGTCTTCGGTCGAGGCCGTGTCGCCGGACTGGATGATCTTGCCGGCGGTTTGGGAGAGGACGCGGGCGAAGCAGGCCTTGCCCTCGGCCCAGACGTCGAAGACCGACGTTTCCGCGATACGCTCGCCGTCGCGGAACAGGTAAAAGCGCGTGCCCTGGTGGACCTTGCCGACGTCCTCCGCGCGCAGGTCGATGATCAGCGCGTCTTTCGCGTTCTCGGGCACCCGCACCACGCCCTCGACCTTGGGCTGCAGCGCCACGCTGTTCTCCGGGTCGTCGAGGCCGAGCGTTTCGCGCAGTTTCAGGTACTGGGCCTCGGTGACCTTCAGGCCGCGAAGTTCCTCCGCCTGCCTGGCGACGGTCTCCTGCAGCTGGCCGAGTTGCTTCCACAGTTCGGAGACGCGGGCGCGCAGGTCGCGCGCCTCCGCCTCCTTCTGGAGCAGCGCCGTCTGCATTTCCTCGCTCTGCCTGCTGAAATCGCCGATGGCCCGGTCGCGATCCGCCACCTCCTTCGCGGCGTCGGCCTTGTCGCGCGCGGCGGACTGCTCGCTCTCGGCCTTGAGCGTGGCCAACTGGGTTTCCAGGGCGGCGACGCGCGCGTCGCGTTCGCCCAGCCGCCTGTTGACTTCGGCCAGTTGCGCGCGCGCGGACTTCAGGGCCTCGTCTTTCTCCTTCTCCCGCTCCGTGGCCGACACGGGCGCGGGGGCCGCCCCGGGCGCCGCCATGGGCGCGTCCAGGCGGCTCTTGAGGGCCGCGAGCGTCTCGCTGACCTGGGTCAGAGCCTTGACGTAGTCCGCGGCCCCGGCCGCGGCGGCCTCGTCCCGCGCGCGGGCCACGGCGGCGCGGGCCGGGTCGGCCGCCTCCTGTTCGCGGCGGGCGTCAGCCTCCACCAGGCGGGTTGAGAGGGCTTTGATGTCGGCCTGGAGGTTGCTCAGGGTGGCGTTGGCGCTGGTGACGGTGGTTTCGAGGTCGTCGTTTTTCCGCTCGACGCGGCGAAGGTCGCCCTCCAGGCGGGAGTCGCCGGCGCGCTCGCAGCCGGCGGCCCAGAGCGAGGCCGCGCAAGAGAGGGCGAGAGTGAGGTGACCGCGCATACCGGCACTCTACCGTTTCTCTGTCACGGGGGCGTCACGGCGCGGCTCCGGGGAGGGGGATTCCAGTTCCTCGACGGTGCGCCCCAGGCGCGGGTTTTCGGCCGCGCCGGCCGCCTGGGTGCGAAGGTGGTACTCGCGCCCCTTGTCCGACATTTCGATCTCGCGCGCCATTTTCCCGAACCGTTGCCGGAGTTTCAGCGCCACGAGGCTGAAACGGCCCTCGTCGAACTCCGGGTCGCTCCAGGAGGGGGCGTCGCGGTCGTCGCGCACGTTGTTCACCTGGCGCCAGACGACTAGAGACACGTAGCGGCTGTCCGGCATGTCCTCCACGCGCGCCCAAATCTTGGTGCGCAACCCCACGCTGAAGCCCAGCGCCCCCCGGCTGTCGCGGGTGTCGTCTTTCCAGTCGGTCTCCAGCAGGCCGCGGTCGGCGTTTTCCTCTCCCAGCGCGTACAAAAGGTCGGGATCGGTCGTCAGCACCTCGCGCACGCCGGCGTAGACCAGGGCCTGCGACTGGGGGAAGTCGCCGACTTCGCGGTACTCGCTCAACGCCGGGGCGGCCGCCCCGCACCCCGCGAGCCACGCCAGCGACAGGAAGAGCGCGACGCCGCGCCACGGGACGTTGAGGCTCATTTCACCTTGAACTCGACGATCTCAATCCGGCGCAGCGCGGGGGGTTGATCGTCGTCGCGGAAGTGCTCCTCCAGCACCAGGCCGACGCCGGGGGCGAAGTAGCGGTGGACGATGGAGCGCGTGGCCTGTTCCCGCACCACGGGGCCGCCGGCCTCCGGCCGCACCCGCGCCACCTTGTGGGTCACCACTTCCCGCACCCGGACGCAGTTGGTGTATTCTCGCGCCCCGATGACCACGCGGGCCGCGGTCTGGTCCACGGCGCTCTCACGGGTCTCCTCCCCGCTCTGGGGCACCGCCTCGGCCCGCGCGCGCATGGCGGTGGCCAGGGCCTGCCGGGCCTGGCGGGTGGTCGTCGGCTCGCCGTACTCCATGTTCCAGGTGTCGCCCATCAGAATGGGCATTTTCAGCACGCAGTGATCGTCCCAGAAGACGCCCGACGAGGCGCGCTCCACCCGCCGGAAGGTGACGCCGGTGGGGTGGTCTTCGCCGGGGATGAGCGGCAAGTTTCCCTCGCTCTGTTCCACCTGGATCTGCGCCGTGGCCGTCACGCGGGTTTGCGCCACCGAGGCCGAGATGATCGTCACGCGGTGGATGGCCACCTGTTGCTCCACCGAGCCGGGCGCCGACGACCGCCGCGCCTTCACGCTGTAGGTCCACGACATCTGCTCCGCCAGCGGGTAGTAGTCTTCCCGCGCCGGTTGCCGGGCCGGCTCCGAACCCCTGCCGCCCGCGCCCTGGCCGGAGGAGGAGGAGGAGGCGCGCCGCTCCAGTTCCTGGGCGCGGCCGGCGAACTGGGCGGCCTCGGCGTCGCGCCCCTCGGCCAGCGCCACCAGTTCGAGGTGACGGTACCCCAGCGGGTTGGAGGGCGCCTTCTGGACCACGATGTCGGCCTGGGTCCGCGCCGCCTCCCGGTTGCCCGCGGCCACGAAACAGCGCGCCAGCCCAAGGTGCGGCGCGGCGTAGGTGCGGTCCGTGGACAGCGCCTTCTCATACCCGTCGCGCGCCTTGCGGAAGAAGTCCTCGCCCGCCCCCGCCCCCGCCCCCGCCCCACCGGCGGCTTCACCGGCGCCAGACTCCTCGTCCCGCAGGGCCTTTTGCATGGCCGCCGCCGCGTCCTGGTTGGCCGTCTCCTCGGTGTAATGGTGCAACGCATTGTTGCGCAGGTACGCGAGCATGGCCGTGACACGCTGGCCGCGCCGGGCCGCTTCGGTGGGCATCCCGCGCGCCAGCCCCGGCCCCGACCCCGGCCCGCCGCCGGGAGCGTGGCCCGTGGCGTCGGACGGGATCGCGGGCGGCTCCTCCGGCGCGCCGAAACGGCCGGCGTGGACCACCGTTTTGATCTCTTCCTGCGGGACCGGAACGACCTCCTTCGAGCCTTCCACCCGCACCTGCCACTTCATCCGACCGTCGGCCGGGTCACGCCGATATCCCACCACCTCGCCGACCACCACGGTGTCGTTGTGCAGGTGGAACTCCGACCGCTGCGGCCGGATCACGCGGTCGATCTCCTCCTCCGGGATGCGCACCATGTCGCCCGACTCTTTTCGCACCAGCCAGACGAACCGGCCATCGGCGTCGCGCTCGCGGCGGACCGTTGACCCACGGACCACCGTTCCCTCCCGGACGCGCAGCGGCGAGCGTTCGGTCAGCTGGTATTCATCGGCCGGCGCGGCGGTCGGCCCGATGGTGAACAGCGGAGCCAGAAGGGCCACGAACGCGACGATGGCGATCGCGGCCCGCGACCGACGATCCCGGCTCCGGACCGGGCCTGGCCGTGGGCTGGCGTTGGATGGAGCCGTGATCGGCGCTCGCGCGGTGGCGTGGGACGTCATTGGGGTGGCGGTTTCCCTCCTGACAGGCCGGCCCGGCGAGGGCGACGGCGCAACCGGAGTCTTGCATTATATCATGAAACCGTGGGACGCGAGCGCGCGTAAATCGATCGCTCCAGCACGAGCGTCGAGGAGCGTCGGCTCACCAGCCAGAGTATCGTGGCGTGGAAGGCGACCACCACCACCACCGCGGCCCAGTACGCGGCTGTTTCCATCGGAGCGACCTTCGCGCGGGCGGGCGGGATGGCCTCCCCCTGGGCGTTCACCACCACCTGCGGCGCCAGCGGCTCGGTGTAGATGAACGCCGCCGCCAGTTGCTTGAGCGGGCGCTCCCCCCAGGTCTGTTCCGGGAACCGCGGCGCGCCGGCCACCAGGATCCAAACCACGTTGGCCACGGTGAGCGCCAGCGCGCACGCCGCCGTCAGACGCCAGAGCCTGCCGCCCTCGTAGCGCAACCGGGCCAGCATGCCGGCTGAGAGCAGGATGAGAACCTTGCACCAGAACTCCAGGAAGACCGCGACGTAACCGGAGAGGCGCATGCCGGCGCGCAACTCGTCATCGCCGGCGACCAGCGCCACCGTGTAGGCCACGAAGGCGGCCCCCGTCACCCCGCCGACCATGCCCAGACCGGCCGCGATCCGCAACGCGCGCGCGCTGGCGTCCTGGCGGGCGCGCGCCCGCGCCGTCACGTCCTCCGCCTCTCGCCTTCCCAGCACGCCGGCGGGGGCGCCGGGCGCCGGCGCGGCTGGCTTCTTCCCGGCCGTCGGAACCGGAGGCGGCGCGACGGCCGAGCCGGTCCGCGGGGCTGCCGGTTTCGCGGCCGGCGACTTGGCGCTCGCCGTCCGCCGCGCCGGCGCAGGCTCTTCTTTGGGCGCCTGCTCGCCAACGATGTTCGGCGCCGCCACCAGGAAGGGCTTCTTGCACCCGCCGCAGCGGACCTCTTTCCCCGAAAGGGTGTCCGGGGCGCGCGCCTGCCGTCCGCAATGGGGGCACTTGAGGTAAAGGAGCCGCATCGGCCCGAAGGACCGTCGGGGACTGACTGGCGGGGGGGGTGAGCCGATAGCGCGGGAAGCGGGCCGCCGCCCACGCGCGCTTCATCGCCGGACGACGCCGCCCGCGTCGCCAACATCAAGCGCCCGCGCCGCAGCTGACGACCGGATTATGCGGCGCGGTCCGCGAAGTGTCAACGCGCGTGCCACGGGGTCGAGCCGCTTGCGCTGTGCGTAACTCCGTTGGCGACGGT
>JACQVU010000369.1 GCA_016209585.1 Planctomycetota bacterium | reverse complement strand
GCCCTATCTCGCGGCTGGGTGGGTCGGCGGCGCGCGCGCCGAAGCGCCCGCCGCGCGCCCACGTTCTGACCCGCGTCGATCCGACGCCCGCCCGGCCCCGCCCGCGCCGACGCCGACGCCCGGACCGGAAGAACGCAATCCGGCCGCGCCGACCACCGCGGCCCACCAGCCGGCGGCGGAGGTGGCGCACCTGGTGGCGCCCACGACCTCGCACGGCCGGATGGGCGAACCCATGAACGCTCGGATCGCGGGAGGGGTGATGGCCGCGGCCGAGATTCGGCGGTTGATCGAACAACGCTCGCGCGCGCCGCACACCTGCGCGGTCAAGAATTGCACGGTTGGGGATTGTGGCCACTGCGTGTGATCTGCGAGAATCTCGCATAGTCGGAAGTCGTCCGCAGATTTCACGGATTCCACAGATGGCACTGAGCGACGGCATTCAATCCGTGGAGGGACCACGTTCGGAAGCGGGTCGAACATCGAGCGACGATCCACGGACGTACGCGATCATCGGCGCCGCAATGGCGGTGCATCGGGAGTTGGGGGGAGGTTTTTTGGAAGCCGTCTACCAGGAAGCGATGGCCCATGAACTGTCGGCGCGACGCGTCCCTTTCCGCCGGGAGGCGGAACTCCCAGTTCTTTATCGCGGAGTCCGGCTCAAGTGCATGTACCGCGCTGATTTCGTCTGTTATGATTCCGTCATCGCGGAGTGCAAGGCATTGGCGAAACTGAGCGGAGTGGAGGAAGGACAGGTGATCAACTACCTGAAAGCCACCGGGATGGAGACGGGCCTCTTCCTGAACTTTGGAGGCCGCTCCCTCGAATACAAGCGCGTTATCCTTACTCTGGGCCGGACATCCGCGGAATCCGTGAAATCTGTGGATGACTGACGAATCACACCCATCGGATTTAACGACATGAGTCAAATCGCTCTCGGTCTGATTGAAACCCGCGGCCTGGTCGGCTCCATCGAGGCGGCGGACGCCATGGTCAAGGCCGCCAAGGTCACCCTCATCGGCAAAGAGGTCATCGGCGGCGGCTACGTCACGGTCATGGTCCGTGGCGAGGTCGGCGCCGTGAAAGCCGCCACCGACGCCGGCGCCGCAGCCGCCCAGCGGGTGGGGGAACTGATCAGCGTGCACGTCATTCCGCGCCCGCACGAGGAGATCGAGCAGATTCTGCCCAAACCCACGGGTGGCGGTGCCTCGAAGGAATGAGAATGAACCGCACCGAGTTCGAGGTACTTCGGGATCTCCCGGGGAAGGTCATCCGCGGCGATGTCTCCTTCTCCAAAGGAAGGAAGGTCGCCCCATTGTTGGTCGCGGAAGACGTGCGCATCGAGAACGCGCATGAAGTCGATGCCCGCCTGACGATCACGTACAATCCAGAAGTGGGCTCGGTGAACTTCAACGTTCACATGGTCAGCGTGGGGCCGATCTGCCGCCTGGATGTTCGCGGCCCCGCCCACCGACCCGCCGGCAGAAGGCACAAGCACGCGCTGCAGACCGATCGGCGCCCTGACCGGAACCTTCCGGACGGCGTTGTTGATCGGCCCGACCTTTTGACGAAGAGCATCGAGGACTTGTTCCACGAGTTCTGCCGGATGGGAGCGATCAGCCACGTTGGCGGGGTCTTCCATTCACCAGAGGATGTCGCGCGGTGATTACGCCAGATCGCATCGAACAACTGCTGAAGGCGCACAGCCTCGTCAGGGGAATCGACCGGGTTCCCAAAGGGCACCTGCGTATCGAAACGGCTTTCACCTACCCGGACGGCTCGTCCATCGAGGTGTTCCTGCCGAGCGAAGGGACGTATCAGGTGTCGAGTCTCAGTGACATGGGGCAGACTATTTCCCTGTTGCTCAACATGCAGGTGAAGCCGTGGCTGTCGAAGAAACGCACTGCTCTGCTGGACGACGCCATCAAACCCTACGGCGTGGAACTGAAAGGGGCCGTGCTGGAAGTCCCGCTGACCTCCGACGAAGCGCTGCCGGAGGCCATGCTCCGGCTGGGGCAGGCATGCCTCCGCGTCAGCGATCTCCTGTTCACGCGGCGTCTCTCTCTTGAGAGCGTGTTCGCCGAGGAAGTTGAAGAGGTTCTGGTTGATGCCGAGTTGGATTACACCGCCGGCGTCGAGCGAGTCGTACGCGAGGGCAGGATCATTCGGATCGACTTTCTGGTCATCGGGCCTCGCTATAGGTCCGCGGTGCTCACCTTGGCTCCCCGGCAGAGTTCGCAGGCGCACGTTCTGGCGAACGAACTGTTTCGCAAGTGGTACGACCTCGCGCGGGCCAAAGTCAGGGACCAGCGGGTGACGGTCTTCGACGATCGGGTCGATGTCTACCGCGCCGAGGATCTCGACCGTCTCCGCGATTATTCGACCGTCGTCGGTCTGTCGGAAAAGCCGATGTTGATTGAACTTCTCGCGGCAGCCTGAATTTCTCATGGCCGAACTTCGCTCCTACATCTTCCTCGACGACCTTCAACCGCAGACGTGCGCTCTCGTCTGCTCGACGGCGAGGGGCTACCTGCCCATCACGCACGACGCGTCGCTGTGGGTCGAGATTCAACCGGGCATCGCCATCAACCGCGTGACCGACGTGGCGGTGAAAAAAACGCAGGTGAAGCCCGCGGTGCAGGTGGTGGAGCGCGCCTACGGCGTGCTGGAAGTGCACCACCAGGAGCAGGGCGAAGTGATGTCGGCGGGGAACCACATTCTGTCGCACCTGGAACTGACGGCGCGCGACCGCCTGAAGCCGAAGGTGATGTCGTCGGAGATCATCACACGGATCACCGACTACCAGGCCATGCTCATCAACCGCAACCGCGGCGGGTCGATGATCCTCGCCTCCCAGACGCTCTATATCCTCGAATGCCACCCCGCGGCCTACGCCATCTACGCGGCCAACGAGGCTGAGAAGGCCGCCCCCATCACGCTGGTCGAGTGCCGCCCCTACGGCGCCTTCGGCCGGCTCTACCTGGGCGGCTCCGAGGCCGACATCGCCGAAGGCGCAGCCGCCGTGGTCCGCGCGCTGGAAGGCGTGAACGGGCGCGAGAACAAGGGCGCGTAACCTCGGTGCGCGGCCGCCATCAGGGCAGCGCCGGAAGCAGCGGATCAGTCGGGCGCGGGCGGGTGGGGTCGAACTCCGGCGCGGGCGGCGGGCCGGAAGGAGAGGCGGGGGCGTCAATGGCGCGGGCCACGATCAGGGTAAGGTCGTCGGTCTGCGGGCGCGCGCCGCGGTGGGCGCGGACGGCGGTGAGCACCGCCGCGACGATCTCCCGCGCGGGGAGCGCCGCGTTGGCGCGAATCAACGCTTCAAGGCGCTCGCGGCCGAAAGGCTCGTCGCGCTCATTGGGCGCTTCCCAGACGCCGTCGGTGCACAGGCAGAGCACGTCGCCCGCGTGGAGAGCGATGTTCTCCCGCACCTCGAACTCCTGCCCGGGCATCATGCCCAGCGGGGGGCCGGTGGAGGGCAGCGGTTCGCACCCGCCGCCGGCCGCGCGATAGAGGATCGGTTCGTCATGCCCGGCGCTGGCGTAGGAGAGCGTCCGGCCGGCGGGGTCGTAGGCACCGAGGAAGAGGGTCATGAACGTGTCGTCCTCGGTGTCTTCCTCCAGCAACGTGTTGACCACGGCCAGCGCGCGGCCGATGTGGCTGACCGTCGCCCCCAGGGCCTTGAGGAAGGCGCGGGCGGTGGCCATGAGCAGCGCCGCGCCGACGCCGTGGCCGGAGACGTCGCCCACCACCAGCCCCAGTCGGCCGCCGGGGAGAGACAGGAAGTCGTAGTAGTCGCCGCCGGTCTCGTCGCAGGCCTCGGAAGCGCCGGCCAGGTCCAGTCCGGCGACCGGCGGCGGGGACTTCGGCAGCAGGGAACGCTGGATGTTGCGGGCGATCTCCAGCGTCTTCTTCATCTTCTCCTTCTCCAGGAAATGCTGCGTCAGTTGCGCGCGTTCCAGCGCCACGCCGGCCAGCCCGCCGACGGCCGAGAGGAGGCTGAGGTCGAACTTGGTGAACTCGCGGGCGACGCCGATGGAGTCCACGTAGACCGCGCCCAGGAGGCGCGCGCCGGCCTTGAGCGGGGCGCACATGACGCTCTTGATGGAGAACGACACGATGCTCTGGAGAGCGGAGTACTTCTGATCGGACGACGTGTCGCGGGAGATCACCGAGACGCCGCGCGTGACCACCTCGGTGGTGATGGTCTTTGAGATGGTGGCGCCGTCGCCGCCGCCGGCGACGTCAGCCCCGCCGACGCGCGAGCGGGCGGCGACGGTGTTGAACGCGCCGTTGCGCGGATTGTGCAGGATTAGAAAGACGCGGTCGCCCGGCACCACCTTGAGGATGGCCTCGGCGATGACCCCGAAGAGCCGGTTGATGTTCGTCTCCGTGTTGATGAGGTTGGCCACGTCGTAGATGGTGCTGAGCGCGTCCTGTGACTTGCGGCCACCGTCGTGAATACCGCTCTCTCTCGCGGCGGCGTTGACGGCGTCCATGGAGAAGTCCAGCGCGCCGACGAAGGTGGCGTTCTTGAGCGCCTCGCCGTCCTCCACCAGCGCCACGCCGACGCGCCCAGGTTCGACGCCCGCCCCGGCTCCCGCCCCGGTCCCGCGGGGATCGACGAACTCGAAAACCGAATCGCCCGCGGAAATCCGGTCGCCGTGCGCCAGCACCCGCCGACGCACCCGTTCGCCGTTCACCCACGTGCCGTTGCTGCTGCCCAAGTCGGCCAGCAGGTAGTCGTCCTCCGTGGGACGGATGGAGAAGTGCTGGCGCGACATCGCGCCGTCAGCCACCTGCACGGTGCAGGAGACGTCGCGGCCCAGCGTCACCTCGGCGTCCGCGGGGATGGGGATGGCTTTGCCCTCGCGCTGGCCCTTGCGAACGATGAGGTGAACGCCGGGGTCTGAAAACATCGTCACGTGACCGTTCCCGGGCCCTTCAGGAAACGGCGGGACCGGGGGCGAAGGCCAGCGGCCAAAGGTCGGTGGTCGGGGGAGATCGGGAGATCTGTCGGTGGTCGGTTTCCGGTTCGCTTCATGATAACATGGGGTCCATGCGGCTCGGGGCGACTCTCCTGGCGCTGGTGGCGGCCGTGATTCCGGCGCGCGCGGCAATGGCGACGACGGCGGTGCGGTTTTCGCTGGAAGATCTGGTGCGGGAGTCGGCGGCGATCGTCGAGGGGCGCGTGCTTCGCACCCGCGCCGACTGGGACAACTTCCGGCGCAAAATCTACACGTCGGTGGACGTGGAGGTCGTTCGCATGTTCCGCGGCGAGGCCGCGCCGGCCGTCACGCTGCACACACTCGGCGGGCAGGTGGGCGACAAGATTCAGCAGGTCTCGGGCGAGGCCGGCTTCGTTCCGGGCGAGGAAGTGGTGGTGTTCCTGTGGCGCGACGCCGAGGGCCGGTTGCGGCCCGCCGGCCTGGCGCAGGGGAAGTTCCAACTGTTCACCGACGCCAAAAGCGGCGAGCGGCAGGCGCGGAACTCGGTGCAGGGCTTGATCTTCATCGACCCGGCCACCGGGAAACCGGAGGCGAAAAAACAGGGCCCCATCGCCATGCGGTACGCCGACTTCGCCGCCGAGGTGACGCGGCTGGTAGCCGCGGATGACGAGGCGAAGAAGGCCCCACCCGCGGTGCCGGGCGAGGGGCGAGAGGCGGGGGGCGAGGGGCGAGAGGCGAGGGACGAGGGGCGAACACCAGCCCCCGCGCCGGCCCCGAGCCCGGGTCCCGCGCCGCCGCGGTCGCCCGACAAGTCGGCGACCCCCGGTGCGTGACAGCCTGATGCGCCCCCGGCGACGTCGGAATTCTCCGTAATCGCCCCTCGCCCCTCGCCAACGGCGGAAGCACCACGAATTGACACGAATGGGGCAGTCCTGGAGAAGTACTTGAATTGGTGTTCATTCGTGTTCATTCGTGGTTCTCTTCGCGTTTCCTCATCCCCTCGCCCCTCGTCCCTCGCCCCTGCCTGATGCGCCCCAGCGACGTCGGTATTCTCCGTGAGGCGCTCCCCTACCTGCACCAGTTCAGCGGGGCGACGTTCGTCATCAAAATAGGGGGCGAGATCATCTCCCACGCCAACATGTCGGCGCTGGGGGAGGAACTGGCCTTTCTGCATCGCGTGGGCATCCGGGTGGTGATCGTCCACGGCGGCGGGAAACAGGCCGACGATCTCCTGCGGCGGCTGGGCATCGAGCCGAAGAAGGTGGAGGGGCGGCGCATCACCGATGAGGCGACGCTGGAAGTGGCCAAGATGGTCTTCCGCGGCGCCACCAACATGGAACTGCTGTCGCACCTGCGCCGCTGCGGCTGCGTGGGGGTGGGGCTGTCGGGGCTGGACGGCCGGCTCATCACCGCCCGGCGCCGGCCGCCGGTGGCGGTGCGTGACGTCGAGACCGGGCGGGAGACGGAGGTGGACTACGGCCTGGTGGGCGACGTGGTGGCGGTGGACGTGCGGGTGCTGGCCACGCTGCTGGCGGCGGGCTTCGTGCCGGTGGTCTGCTCGCTGGGCGCGGACGAGAGCGGAGCGGTGCTGAACATCAACGCCGACACCATCGCGTCGCGGATCGCGGCGTTGCTGCGGGCCGAGAAGTTGATCACGCTCACCAACGTGGGCGGCGTCTACCGCGACCTGTCGGATCCCCAGAGCCGCATCTCCCACCTCTCGGCGCGCGAGGCGGAGGAACTCATCACCCAGGGCGTGGTCGAGGGCGGCATGGCGCCGAAGTTGCGAGGCCTCATCGACGCCCTGCGCGACGGCGTGGGCCGCGCCCACGTCATCGACGGCACCCGGCCCGACTCCCTTCTGGTCGAAGTGTTCACCGCCGACGGCGACGGCACGATGTTGACGCTGGCCGACCGCCTCCCGGACCAGGGAGCGCCCGGATGAGCCGGGATCCGGGGTGAAAGTCAGGAAGGCCACGACGTGCTCCTCTTGGACGCCGCTGAACTGGTCAAGGTCTACGACCGCCGCCGCGTGGTCGACAGAGTGTCGGTGACCGTGGAGGCCGGCGAGATCGTCGGCATCCTCGGCGACAACGGCGCCGGCAAGACCACCACCTTCCGCATGATCGTCGGCATGATCCGGCCGGACGGCGGGCGCGTCTCCCTGGGCGGCGCCGACCTCTCCCGGCTGCCCATGTACCGCCGCGCCCGGCTGGGAATCGGCTACCTGACGCAGGAGCCATCCGTCTTCCAGCGGCTCACGGTGGAAGAGAACGTCATGGCCATTCTGGAGACGTTGCCGCTTCCACGGGCCGAGCGCCGGGCGCGGCTGGAGCGCCACCTGGCGGAACTGGGCCTTGTTCACCTGCGCGGCCAGCGCGCCGACCGCCTCAGCGGCGGCGAGCGGCGGCGGTTGGAGGTGACGCGGGCGCTGGTGACGGGGCCGAAGTTGATGATGCTCGACGAGCCGTTCGTGGGGGTTTCGCCCATCGGCCGGGCGGACATCAAGGAACTGGTGGCCGGGCTTCGGGGCCGCGGGCTGGGCGTTTTGATCACGGATCACGACGTGCGGGAGATGCTGACGCTGGTCGACCGCGCCTACATCCTCGACCGCGGCAAGGTGCTGTTCGCCGGCGCGCCGCGCGAGATCATGGCCAGTGAGGCCGTCCGCGCCGCCTACCTCGGCAAAGACTTCCGTCTGGCGGAGGTGGAGGCCGAGGGGGGCCGGGCACGCCCCTGACGCGCCGCGCGGCCACCCAACACCGGTCGCCGCTCAATACCGGCCCTGAAAATGGCCTACCTGAAGTCGAAATCCAAGAACTTGCCGTACGCTTTCAGCAGGCGGCCTTGGGCGCGAACATAGCCGGCAATCGGGGAATCGTTCAGTGCCTGTTGGATGGGAGTGCTAGGAAGATTGCCCCCGCACAGAACTTCAGCGACAGAGAAAAAGACGGACGTCGCGGCGGCATTGTCGAGTTCCGCGGACCCGGCCGTGGGACAAGCCTTGAAATGCCTGCGGATGATCGAGTTGGTAAGAATGCGCTCGCCGATATTGTCAGGATCGATCTGGTCCTGGAAAGACAAGATAACGGTATCGGAAATCGCATCGAGCATGCTCACCCCGGCGCAGACCTTCTGCGCCCATCGGAAGCCTGCTCCCGCCAGTTGGCGGGCGCTGGCTTCGAGATGCGCGTTTGCGTGCTCCGGCGGTGGAATGCCTTGGGCGTCCGCGAATCTTTTTCTTTGTCTTGCGCGACGGCATGGCCAGTATTCCCTGCCACAATTACTTGCCTTCGCTCGACGGTTCCTTCTTCGGCAGCACCCACTGCCCCGTCGTCGGATCCTTCACGTGGGGCCAGTGCTCGTCTTCCTCGGTGACGGTTCCGCCGTGCTTCTTGATGAGGTACACGAGCGCGCGGTCGTTATGCGAGCGCATGGTTCCCGCCCGCGCGCGTTTGCGCGCCTCGACCAGGGTGGCGCGGATACGCTCCGCAAGCCCCGCCTCGGGAACAAGGTGTCGCATGATGTTGCCCAAGGCGGTTGGCCGTTTGAAATAGTACGCGAGCAATGCGCCGTTGCGGTCCGGAGAGGAAACGGCAACCAGATAGTCGTCCGCCGCCTGTAGCGCGTCGATGGTCGTGTCACTATGGACGCCTTTCTTCGCCAAAACCTCCTGAACCTTGGCGCGGCAAGAGAACGCGGCATACTCGCTGACGGAGTACGCCGCCTTCCCCACGACACGGTCGGTCGCGTCGCCGAGACAGGCCGTGATGAGTTCGTCGCGATCCTGCTCGCGGCCGGCCGCGTCCAGCATGAACGCGGCGGATTCCAGCGCCTCCGCGCGATCCGACGGCTTAATCTGGCTGTTCAACACCAGCGCGCGCACCTTGTCGATGAGCGCCAGTTGCGTCGAATAACGACAAGACGAAACGATGGAGCCCAGCGTCAGGTTCTTGTCACCGCCACCGTCGATCAGGTCGCAAATGACTCGCGCCGAATGTTTCGTGTTGAGGAACGCGAGCGCCCTGATTGCATCGCTGGCGAGACCGGAATTGCGCGTTCGACTGGATTCGAGGGTGGCTACCAGGAAGGGCAGATCCTCTTCAGTTCCGATGCGGCCGATCAATACCAATAGCCGCATGCCATCAGTACTCGCCCCCTTCGGGGGTTCGTGGACCCATTGCTTCAAAACAGGAAGAACTTCCTCGCGGTGCGCGCGAAGGCGGAGAATCACCGGGTGAGGATCGCGCACCGGCGAATACAGCGCGCCGCCTTCGCCCGACCAGTAGACGATTTTCTCCAGATCGGCGGCAGTGATGGCGTCCGGCTTCCCTTCCGAACCCCGCGATGACTGGTCACGGTCTTCCTGCGCATTCAGCGCCGGGCCAAAAAGGGAGAGGCACCATGCGGCGATGGGAAGAAAGATGTGAAGAAAACGGCAGAGGTTCATGTCAGGACTCCTTGATAGCGCTTGTCGGGATGCCGTTACCGGAAACTCGCCGCGCAACCTTGACCGCCACAGGATCGCCCGGATGAACGCGATATGCTGCGCGGCGGCGGCTCGCCCATCGGGAACCACGGTGTACAAATGGCCCCGCTCCGTCACCGTGCCGCCGGCTGAGGGAACGCCGGAGGCGTTGGCCGTCAGCAGGAAACCGGCTTTCAGCGCGGCGCGCGAGAACTTGCGCAGAGCGACCAACTCCACGTCGCCCGTCGCGTCATCGCGCAGGAAGATCAGCGCGG
>JACQVU010000379.1 GCA_016209585.1 Planctomycetota bacterium | reverse complement strand
GGCGTCGACTTCCCGGCGGGCGCGGGCGGGGTCGCGCTCGAGCAGGTGGTGGAAATAGAGGTTCGCCCGCGCCACCTCGCCGGTCATAGGTGACGCATTGTGCCACTGACCGGGCGGGCCGTCAAACCGAAAGCCGGCGCCAAGCGCCCGTCCGGACGCGCGACCCGTGGCTGGAACCAGAGACGGGTCTCCGCGACCGGGTTGGTCGCGCGCCCGGGAGGGCGTCAGGACGCGGACCGCCTCACGGCGGAACGACGAGCGGCGGCAAGTCGCCGCGCGCCGGCGCGGTTTCCCGTGCGCTTCATATCGAAATATGGTTATATTTCGATGGAATGAAACCCCGGCCCTCCGACCCCGTCCGCGCCCTCAAGGCCCTGGCCGACCCCACCCGCCTCCGCGTCCTCGCGGCCCTCTCCCGCGAGGAACTCACCGTGGGCGAAGTGCGCGGCGTCGTCGGCGCGGCCCAAAGCAGCGTCTCCCGCCACCTCGCCATCCTCCGCGCCGCGGGCCTCGTCCGGGACCGCAAGGAAGCCACCTGCGTCTTCTTCGCCCTCCACGACCACATGCCCCGCGACACCCGCCGCCTCTACGACGCCGTCGCCGCCCGCTTCGACCGCCTCCCCGGCGCCGCCGCCGACCGCGCCCGGCTGCTCGCCTGTCGCCGTCGGCGGGCCGAGCGATCCCAGGCCTACTTCGAGGCCGTGGCCGGCGACTGGGAGAAAATCCGGCGCTCCTTCTTCGACGACCGCGTCACCTCCCTGGCCATCGAGAAACTGCTGCCGCCCCGCCTGGTCCTCGCCGACGTGGGCTGCGGCGCCGGCACGCTGGCCTTCGACCTGGCGCGCTTCGCCGCCCGCGTGCACGCCGTCGACCGCTCCCGCCAGATGCTGCGCGTCGCCCGCCAAGCCTGCCGGCGTCGCGGCCTCTCCAACGTCACCTTCCACGCCGGCGACGCCGAAGCCCTGCCCCTCGACGACGGCGCGGCCGACGCCGCGTTCTGCGTCATGGTGCTGCACGTCCTCGCCCAGCCCGCCCGCGCCGTGGCCGAACTGGGCCGGATCACGCGGCCCGGCGGCGCCGTCATCCTCGTGGACCTCGTGCCTCACGACCAGGAGTGGATGCGCGAGCACATGGCCCACCGCTGGCTGGGCTTCGAGCGCGCCGCCGTCGAAACCTGGCTGCGCGAGGCTGGCGCGACCGAAATCGACTTCGAACTCACCGGCGCGTTCGCCGGACGCCGCGGCAAAAACGAGGGCGCGAGCGGCGCCGCCGTCGCCGGCGCCGTTGAGATCTTCGTGGCCCGCGGCAGGAAACCGCTCCGCTCCCCCTCATGAACCCTCTCCCTGACCTCGCTGGCCTCGCTGAACGGCGCGTCCTGCTTCTCGACGGCGCCATGGGCACCATGATCCAGGCGCTGCGTCTCGACGAGTCGCACTATCGCGCCGATCTCTTCAAGGATCACCTCCAGCCGCTCAAGGGGTGCAACGACCTGCTCTGTCTCACGCAGCCCGACGCCATTCGGAAGGTCCACGCGGCCTACTTCGCGGCTGGCGCCGACATCGTGGAGACCAACACCTTCAACGCCAACGCCGTGTCGCTGGCCGACTACGGCCTGTCCGACCGCGTGCACGACATCAACGTGGCCGCGGCCACCCTGGCGCGCGACGCCGCCCGTGAGGCTATGCGCCACGATCCGTCGCGGCCGCGGTTCGTGGCCGGCTCCATCGGGCCGACCAACCGCACGGCCTCGCTCTCGCCCGACGTGAACCGCCCCGCCTTCCGCGCGGTGACTTTCGCCGACCTGGTCGCGGCCTACCGCGACCAGGCCCGCGGACTGCTCGACGGCGGCTGCGACATCCTCCTCCCGGAGACCACCTTCGATACCCTGAACCTCAAGGCCTGTCTCTTCGCCATCGAGACGCTGTTTGAGCGGCGCGGCGCGCGCGTGCCCGTGATCGCCTCCGTCACCATCACCGATCGCAGCGGCCGCACGCTCTCCGGACAGACGCTGGAGGCCTTCCTGGTCTCCATCTCCCACGCCAACCTCTTCGCCGTCGGCATCAACTGCGCCTTCGGGCCGGACCTCATGCGCCCCTACGTGGAGGAGATGGCCCGTCTCTCGCCCCAGCGCGTCGCCTGCTACCCCAACGCCGGCCTGCCCAACGAGTTCGGAACCTACGACCTCGGCCCCGACCGCCTCGCCGCCGCGCTGCGCGACTTCGCCCGCGAGGGCTGGCTCAACGTCGCTGGCGGCTGCTGCGGCACCACCCCGGACCACATCGCCGCCCTGGCCGACGCCCTCCGCGCCGAGAAACCTCGCCACCCCGGCCCCCGCGCTCCTCACACCCGCCTGGCCGGGCTGGAGCCGCTTACCATCCGGCCGGACTCGAACCTCATCATGGTGGGCGAGCGCACCAACGTCACGGGCAGCCGCAAGTTCGCCCGGCTCATCAAGGAAGGCCGGCGCGAGGAGGCCCTGGCCGTGGCGCGCGATCAGGTCGAAGGCGGGGCCAACCTCATCGACGTCAACCTCGACGAGGGGCTGCTCGACTCCGCCCGCGAGATGCGCGACTTCCTCAACCACGTCGCGGCCGAGCCGGCCGTCGCCCGCGTCCCCGTCATGATCGACTCCTCCAGCTGGGATGTGATCGCGGCCGGCCTTGAGTGCCTGCAGGGCAAGGGCGTCGTGAACTCCATCAGCCTCAAGGGCGGCGAAGAAGAGTTCCGCCGCCAGGCGCGCCTGATCAAACGGTATGGGGCGGCGGTGGTGGTGATGGCCTTCGACGAGGAAGGGCAGGCCACCACGGTGGAGCGGCGCGTGGCCATCGCCACGCGGGCGCACCGCATTCTGACGGCGGAGATCGGCTTCGACGAGGCCGACGTCATCTTCGACCCCAACGTCCTCGCGGTGGCCACCGGCATCGAGGAACACAACGACTACGCCACGGCGTTCATTGAGACGGCGCGCCGTCTCCGGGCGCTCTTCCCGCGCGCCCACATCTCCGGCGGCGTCAGCAACATCTCGTTCTCGTTCCGCGGCAACGAGCCGGTGCGGGAGGCCATGCACGCCGCCTTCCTCTACCACGCCGTGAAGGCCGGCATGGACATGGGCATCGTCAACGCCGGACAGCTGGCGCGCTACGACGAGATCCCCGCCGACCTGAAGGAGCGGGTGGAAGACGTGCTGCTCAACCGCCGCCCTGACGCCACCGAACGGCTGGTGGCCTTCGCCGAGACCGTCACCGCCGGCGCAAAGAAAAAGGAGACCGACGAGGCCTGGCGCCACGAGCCGGTGGCCAAGCGGCTGGCCCACGCCCTGGTCGCCGGCGTCGTCGAGTTCCTGGAGGCCGACCTTTCGCAGGCGCTGCGCGAGTACCCCTCGCCGCTGGCGATCATCGAGGGGCCGCTGATGGACGGCATGAACGTGGTGGGCGACCTCTTCGGCGCGGGGAAAATGTTCCTGCCCCAGGTGGTCAAGAGCGCCCGGGTGATGAAGAAGGCCGTGGCCCACCTCACCCCCCGCATCGAGGCCGACCAGGCCCGCGGCGGCGCCCGCGCCCGCCGCGTCAAGGTGCTCATGGCCACGGTGAAGGGCGACGTGCACGACATCGGCAAGAACATCGTCGGCGTGGTGCTGGGCTGCAACAACTACGAGGTCATCGACCTGGGCGTGATGGTCCCGGCCGACAAAGTGCTTCAGACCGCCGTGGAGCGGGAGGTGGACTTGGTCGGCCTCTCCGGCCTCATCACCCCGTCGCTCGATGAAATGGTCCACGTCGCCCGCGAGATGGAGCGGCGTGGCCTCTCGCTCCCGCTGCTCATCGGCGGCGCGACCACCAGCAAGCGCCACACGGCGGTGAAGATCGCGCCGGCCCGCGCCGCGCCCGTGGTGCACGTCATCGACGCCTCGCGCGCCGTGGCGGTGGTGGAGAGCCTCACCAGCCCCGCCCGCCGTCCGGCCTTCCTGAAGCAAGTCGGCGCGGAGTACGAGTCGCTCCGCGCCGAGTTCGCCGCCCGCCACGCCGAGCCGCTACTCACCATCGAACAGGCCCGCGCCCGCCGCCCGCGCTTCGACTGGGCCGCGGCCGACGTGCCGGTTCCCGAATTCGTGGGCGCGCGGGTCATCGACGACGAGCCGCTGCGCGACCTCGTTCGCTTCATCGACTGGTCGCCCTTCTTCCACGCCTGGGAGATCCGCGGCATCTTCCCCGCCCTGCTCGACGACCCCAAGGTCGGCCCCGCGGCCCGCGAACTGCACCAGAACGGCGTCGCGCTGCTCGACGAAATCGTCCACAAGGGGCTGCTGCGCGCCCGCGCCGTCTACGGCTTCTTCCCCGCCGCCTCCGACGGCGACGACCTGGTGCTTTTCGCCGACGACACCCGCCGGCGTGAACTGGCCCGCCTCTTCACCCTCCGCCAGCAGCGGGAGAAACGCGATGGCCAGCCGCTGTACGCGCTGGCCGACTTCGTGGCGCCGCTGGACTCCGGCCGCCGCGACTACCTGGGCGCTTTCGCGGTCACGGCCGGCGTCGGGGAGGCGGCGCTGACGGCGCGGTTCGAGCGCGCCAACGACCAGTACAACGCGATCATGGCCAAGGCCCTCGCCGACCGCCTCGCCGAGGCCTACGCCGAACTGCTGCACGAGCGGGTCCGCCACCAGTGGGGGTACGGCGTTCATGAACACCTCGCCACCCGGGACTTCCTGCGGGAGAAGTTCCGCGGCATCCGCCCCGCCCCCGGCTACCCGGCCTGCCCCGACCACTCCGAGAAACGCACGCTCTTCTCGCTGCTGGACCCCGGCCGCATCGGCGTCACGCTCACCGAGTCGTGCGCCATGCTCCCCGCCGCGTCCGTCTGCGGCCTCTACCTGGCGCACGCGGAGGCGCGCTACTTCGCGGTCGGCCCCATCGGCCGCGACCAACTCGCCGACTACGCCCGCAAGAAGGGAGCGCCCCCGGCCGAATGCGAGCGCTGGCTCTCGCCCAACCTGACGTGATGGCCGTCGCGCCGCTCATCCTTCTCGACCTCGTTCCGCCCGAATGGGCGCGCGCGCCCCAGGCGTTGCTCGATGACCCGCGCGTCCAATGGCGTAAAGTGTCGCGAACCGGGCGGGTCGGCTTCTTCGAGTCCGGCGGGATCGCCCTGGTGGTCAAACTGCGCGCCATGCGCCGACCCGGCCGCATGCCCTGGCGTCGCACCGGACGCCGGCCCGGCTTCACCGGCGAGACGCGCCCCCACCGCGAGACCCGCGCCGAATGGGAGATGGGCGAACGCTTCCGCCACTTCGGCTGGGACACGCCCCGCCGCGTGGCCCTCCTGCCCCCGTTCGGCGACGGCGCCGGCCGCGTGTGGAGCGGCGTCATCATGACCCGCGTCCCCGGCGTCACCCTCGAACGGCTGCTTGCAGGCGGCGACCCGCTCGCGGCCTCATCGGCCGTGGCCGAGCGCCTGGCAGCCTGCGCCCGCGCCATGCACGCCGGCGACTGCCACCACCAGGACTTCTACGCCGGCCACGTCTTCGTCGCGGGCGCCGGCGATCTCTCCGCGGACGCTCTCCCGCGCCTCGGCCTCGTGGACTTCGCCCGCGCCGCCTGTCGCCCCGGCCTGCGCCGGCGCTGGATCGTGAAAGACCTGGCGCAACTCGCCTACTCGACCGCCGCCGGGTCGGCGGCCGGCCGCGGACCATTCGACTTCGACCGCTTCCTTCGCGCCTACCTCAACCTGCCCGCGGGCGCCGCCCTCTCCCGCGCCCAGCGGCGGCTGGCGGCGGCCATTGCCCGCAAGGCGGCGGCGATCCGGGCGCGCGCGCCCAAGGTGCTCGCCCGGCGCGCCTACTTGTCCACCGGGGACGGTTGATCCCCGGACCACGATGAAGACGAACCGGCTTGACCGGAGAACATCTTCTGCGCCTGCAGTCGCCGGTTGCTGAAGTAGCCGGCGCCGACGCCGCGCTCCTCCTCGGCGCGCAGGCTGTCCGCGGCCGCGTCCCCCCCGGCCTCGCCGCGATATCGCCAGAACTCCTGGCGGATTTCCTTCAGTTTGATCAGCGGCACGTCCACCTCCCGCGGACCGAGGTGCATGCGGAAGCGAAGCGACTCCCCTTCCACCGCGCCCAGCAGGACCATGCCGCTGGTCAACTCCACGCGCCACTGGCGGTTCTCGGCGGTGAGAGGGCGCAGGGCGGCGATCTCGTCGAACGTGGGGCGGAAGGACCCCAGGTCGTTGGTGAGCGTCATGCGCGAACTGGCCGCGTCCACCAGGAAGTCGTCGCCCGAGGTCGTGAGCACCCGCACCACCTTCTCCTCCGGCCAGACCTCCGACCCCGTGAACTGCAGGCGCTTCAACCGCTCGATGGGCAGGGGCACGCTCTGCCGCTCGCCGCCGATGGTGACGGCGATGGCCGCGCTCGGATCGGTCCAGGAGCCGGCGAACTCGCTGCCGTTCCGCAGCCAGACCTTCACGGCGGCGCCGGAGACCTTCAGGTCGCTCCCCTCCACCGGGCCGATCTCGCCGATGTCGGCCGGGTCCAGGTCCAGCGCGCCGATGCCCGTCTTGAGCGCGATGGTCTTGGTGTCGAGGTCGCCGATGAAGACCTGCTCGTCGGCCAGCGTCGCCCGCACGGAGGTGTCACGCGCCCGCCCCGCGCAGCCCCACGCGGCCGCGGCACAGGCCACCGTCACGACCACCGCCGCTACCATCGTTGCCCTGGATTGAACGCGCTCAATCATGCGATCCTCCTTTCGCCAGCCTTGGGGAAACCCCGGCCCGGCCGAAGCGTAACACGCGGCCCCACGGTTGTCAGCCGGCGGCGGCGAACGGGGGTGTTTGTCTCTACTTGCGAGGCGCGGCCGTTGCAACATCAGACAAGCACCCCGGTAAGCGGCTCGCGTCACGGCGGCTGGGGGCCGTGGAGGCGGGCCGCGTTCATGCCGCTATCGAACGCGCGGCGGTTGAGGGGGATCGCTCCCTTGGCGACGTGGGTCGCGATGGCCTCGATCAGCGCCTGGGCCGGGGCGGGGCAGGCCTCTTTGTCGGCGACGGCCAGGAGGCCAAGCATGACCACGTTGAGCGCGCGGGGCGAGCCGGCCGCCTGGGCGAGCGCGGTGGCGTCGAGCGCCACCAGGAGCCGTGCGCGGCGGCGGATGGCGTCTAAAACCGCGTTGAGGTCGATCGCCGGCGCGGGCGTTCCACCACCCGGCGGCGCGGGAAGCGGAACCGCGTGGGTGTTGACGATCGCCAGCCCGCCGGGCCGCAACGTGGAGAGCACGCGCAGGGCTTCCAGCGGCTCGGTGGCCAGGAGCGTGTCAGCCGCGCCGTCGGCGATCTGCGAGGTGTGGCCGCCGGCCACCACGGTGGCCGTCACCGCCCCGCCGCGCTGCGCCATGCCGTGCAGTTGCCCCGCCAGCACGGGCAGGCCGCGTCGATGAATGGCCTCAGCCACGAAGCCGGCGGTGGCCAGCACGCCCTGGCCGCCCACGCCGGCCACCACCAGGCGCCAGGGATTGGTCAACATGTCGCCTCCGCCGGGACGATGGCCTGGTTAGGGCAGAGGGTGGCGCACACGTCGCAGGCGATGCAGCGGAGGGGATCGATCACCCGCCCCAGCCTCTCACGGGGGCCGAAGGCGGGGCAGCCGACCACCTGCGCGCAGGCGTCGCACCGGGCGCAGCGGGCGCAGAGCAGACAGCGGCCGGCCTCGGCGCGGGCCTGGTCGGCGTCCATCGGCGGCGGCGGAGCGAGGCAGGAAGCGCCGTCCCCGCCTTTCGCCAACCGCACGCTCTCCGCCATGACCCACGGCGAGCAGGCGCCGACGTCACGCTGGCGCGGCGGCAGGTCCAGGGGAGCGCGGCAAGGAGCGGCCAGGGACGGCCGAAGCGCGAGGTCGATGGCGAACGCCGCCCGCACACCCGACGCCATGGCCCGCGTGGCGTTGGACGGACCAAGGGTGATATCGCCCGCCACGAAGAGGTCGCCGACCGCCGTGCGGCCGTAGGGGTCAGCCTCCACCCAGCCACCCGGGCGGCGGGGCAGGTCGGGCAGGTTCATGGCGTCAGCGTCGGGCTCCAGGCCAGTGGCCAGCACGACGCGGTCGGCGACCACGTCGTCCTCGGCGGCGCCCAACTCCGGAAGCAGTTCGCCCCGGCTGCCGACGGCGATTCGCCGGACCGCCGCGGTGCGAAGCCGCAATCCCCCGCCGGCCGCGCGGGCGAAGGCGATCTCGGCGACGCCCCGCGCAACCAGCACTTCGACTCCCTCCCGTTCGGCCGCGGCGACCGTGGCCGGGTCGGCGGGCAGGGCGTCGCGGGCCTCCAGGGCGATGAGCGCCGCCTTCGCGCCGCGCCGCACGGCCGTCCGGGCCACGTCCACGGCCACGTCTCCGCCGCCGATCACCACCACCCGGCCGGCGACTGGTCCGTGCCCGTCGCGGAGGAAGGCCAGGGCGTCGCTCACTTCGGGGTTTTCGGAGCCTGGGATTGGCGGCCGGTGGACGCGACCCGCGCCCAGGGCGAGCAGGATGGCCGGGTGGCCGGAGCGCCGCAGATCGGCGACCGAAAAGTCGCGCCCCAGCCGCCGGCCGGGGCGGTAGTCGATACCCAGCGCCAGCAGCGCCTCCAGGTCGCGGTCGAGGGCCGCGCGCGGCAGCCGGTATTCGGGTATGAGCCGCAGCGCGCCGCCGGGCGCATCGGCGGCGTCGTAGAGCGTCACGGCGTGGCCGCAGCGACGAAGTTCACGCGCCGCGGCGAGGCCGGCTGGCCCCGCGCCCACCACGGCCACCGTCGGCGCCCCCGGCGCCGGTGGAGGACATTCGGGATGGGAGATGGCCAACCCCGCCGCCTCGGTCAGGTGGCGCTTGATCTCGTTGACGGCCACCGGCCGACCGGCCTCGCTCGCCATGTCCCCGTCCACCGGCGGCGGCGCGAGGACGCACTCCGCCTCGCACGGCCGGTGGCAGACGTGGCTGCAGATGGAGGGCAAGGCGGCGCGATCCACCACCGCCCGCAGCCCCGCCTCCGGCTGGCCGGCGGCCACGGCGCCCACGTAGGCCTGCACGCAAATGCCCACCGGGCAGGCTGCGGCGCACGGGGCGACCGCCGGCGGACCGGCGGGGAAGGCCCGCTGGCACAGCGCCCGCCCGGCGATGCGCTGGCGCACGCTCAGCCGGTCCACTGCGGCGGAGGGAGGAAGACCGCAGAAGAGGCCAGCCTCAGCCATTCCGCAGGAGCCGCACTTTTGGGCGTCGACCGCCCGCCCGCCGCTTCCCGCGCCGGCGCCGGCGCGGTTCGCCTCCAACGGCCCACCGGCGGGAGTCAAGAAATAGGGGCAAGCGCGTTCGGCCACGACGACCCTGGGGCCGGCGGCGGCGCGGGCGCGGTGGAGCACCGCCGTCAGCGCCGCGAAGTCGAAGGGGTCCACCCGCTCCACCCCTTCGACGCCCAGCGCGGCCGCGCAGCCGGCGATGGAGCGGCGCGGCCGGGCGCGACCGCCGCGATCCTGGGGCGAGGAGGGCGACAATTGGTGGCCGGTCATCGCCGTCGCCTGGTTGTCCATCACCACCAGCACCACGTCGGCCTGGTGTTCCACGGCGTCGGCCAGGGCGGGAAGGCCCGAGTGGAAGAAGGTGGAATCGCCCATCACCGCCACGGTGCGCCGGTTTGTCACCCGCGCCAGGCTGGCGGCCAGGGGCAGGCTCGCGCCCATGCAGAGCAGCGCGTCCCCCGCGCGATGGGGCGCTTGGATGCCAAGCGTGTAGCATCCGATGTCGTTGACGATGACCGACTCGTCGCCGAAGACCAGTTTGAGGCCGAGGAAGGTGGCGGTATGCGGGCAGCCCGGGCAGAGCGTGGGCGGGCGGGCCGGCGGAGTCAGGGGAGCGGCCGAGACGGCGGCGACGCGGGCGGCGGGCGGTTCATCAACGGCGGCGGGGGCGTTGGGCGGGCACGGCTCCTCCACGCCGGCCGGGGCGGGCGCGAGCGGACTCCGGTCCGACGCCAGGCGAAGGAAATGGCGCAGCGCCGGCGCGAGGGCGGCGTGGTCCATCTCGTGAGGTCCGGGAACGTGCCCCGTGCGCTTGCCCAGAACGCGCACCGCAAGGCCCCGGCTCTTGGCGAGCGCGAGCAACACCTCTTCCAGGAAGGGCGAGAGTTCCTCCACGACCAGAACTTCTTCCAGCGGGAGCAGGAAGTCGGCCACCGCCTGCTCCGGCAACGGGTGGAGCGCGCCCAGGCGCAAGAGGGGCGTGGCGGCGGCGACGTCCAACGTTTCCAGCAGTTCGCGGACTGCCTCCGCCGGCGCTCCGGCGCTAACGATGCCCCGCCGGCCGGCGGGCGGGCCGAAGCGGGGGCAGAAGTCGCACGTTTCCAGCAGGCGGCGGGCGATCTCGATCCGCTCGTCGAGGCGCACGCGCAGGCGGCGGGCGTTGACTGGAACGGGGAGGAATCGCTCCGGTCGGCGGACGAAGCGCGCCGGGGGCCTTGGGGGGGCGAAAGCCTCGGTCCGCACCGGGCCGCGGGTATGGGCCACGCGGGCGGTGACGCGCAGGAGCACGGGCAGTTCGCTTTTTTCGGAGAGATCGAAGGCGAAGCGCGCCATGGACCGGGCCTCATCCGGCGACGATGGCTCCAGCGTGGGCATGCCCACCATGCGCGCGAAGTGGCGCTGGTCGTGTTCGTTGGGCGAGTTCCGGCAACCGGGATCGGCCGCCGAGACGACAACCAGCCCGCCCACGACGCCGATGCAGGGAATGGTGGAAAGCGGGTCGCCGGCGTACGCCAGCCCCAGGTGTTTCATCGCCGCCAGGCTGCGAACCCCGGCCAGGCTCGCGCCGAAGGCGCTTTCGACCGCGATCTTCTCGTTGATCGACCACTCCAGCCGCGGGCCGCCGCCGGCTTGCAGGCGTTCGAGCGTCTCGCCCACCTCGGAAGCCGGGGTGCCGGGGTAGGAGGCCGCGAAGCCGAGACGGGCCTCGATCGCCCCGCGGACGATGGCCTCGTTGCCCAGCAGCAGGAGGCTGTGGCCACCGACAGAATCAAGAAGTTCGGCGTTCATGCGCGCGCGCCCGGCTGGAAGCGGCACTAGGAAAATGGGACCGATGGGACCAATGGGTCGAACGTGACGAGCGAGCCAACAGACGCCGGCACAGTACGTGTCCTCTCTGTCCCATACGTCCCATTTGTCCCATACGGCCCATGCGTCGCACGCGCCGCCCTACCCCACCCGCACCACCACCGCCATGGCCGTGTCGCCGGCGGCGCAGCCGGTGAAGAGTCCGTTGCCGCCGCCGGGCGCGGCGAGTTCCTCGATGAGTTCGATGACGCCCCGCATGCCGGTCGGCCCCTGCGGGTGGCCGTAGACCAGCGAGGATCCGAAGCGGTTCACCTCCTCCGGCCGACGCCCCATCTCGCGGCAGAAAAAGAGGTCGTTGACGGCGAAGGGGTTGTGGGTCTTGATGGCGTTCAGGTCGTTCGCGTTGACGCCCGCGCGCCGGAGCGCGTCACGCGCGGCGGGAACCGTGGCCTTCGGCATCAGCCCCTTGGCGACGCGAGCCTCGCCGTACGCCAATAGGCGCACGGGCGGCGCGGGATCGCGCGCCAGCGCGCGCGCCCGGTCGCGGGTGCAGACGATCACCCCCGCGTTGCCGTCGGCGGGGAAGGTCTGCGTGCCGGCGGTGACCGTGCCGCCTTCGAGCACCGGCCGCAGTTGCGCCAGCCCCTTCTCGGTGGTGTCGCGCGGCCCCTCGTCCACTTCCACCGTGATCGTCTCTTTCTTTCCCTTGGGCACGGCCACCGGGATCAGGTAGCGGCGCTGGAAGGCACGGTCGTCGGCCAGCGTCTCCTGGTACTGCCCATGACGCAGCAGGCAGACGTCGTCCTGCTCCTTCCGGGTGAAGCCGGCTTCGCGGGCGACGGCTTCCGCCGTGGCGAGCATCGTTCCGCCGGTGTAGGGGTCGAGGTTGAAGTTGTCCCACACCCAGTCTTCGGCCTGGCCCCGGCCGCCCGGCCCACGGGGGTCCGGGTAGTAGAGGTGCGGGCCGTTGGACGCGCGGTCGCACGCCACCGCCAGCACGCACTCGCGCTGGCCGGCCTCCACCTCCAGCGCCGCGCCGGCCAGCAGCCGCGCGGAGGTGGCGCAGGCCTGAGAGATCATGGGTCCGGTGATGGCGCCGGCGCCGATCATCCCAGCCAGCCACGGCGCGCCGTAGAAGATGTGATGCTGGGGAATGGTGTAACCGAGCGCCAGACCGTCGAACGTGGCGGGCGGGATCTCCTTCCGGCGAAGGAAGTCGCTCGCCACGCGCGCCGCGAGTTCCACGGAATGCATCGCGCTCAGCCCCCCCTGCCACCGGCAGAAGGGGGTGCTCCAATACGCGCCGTAGGGGATGAAGACGTGGTTGAGCGGCATGGCGGGAAGGGGGGTTCAGGGGTTCTTGGAACTCTCTAACTCCGCGAGCGCGGCGAGGACTTTTTCAGGGGTGATGGGCAGGTCGCGGATGCGAACACCGACGGCGTCGAGGATGGCGTTGGCGATGGCCGGGGCCGTGGGCACCAGGCCCGGCTCGCCGACCCCCTTGGCGCCGAAGGGGCCGGCCGGGTCGTCGGTTTCGATGAAGCGCATTTCCACCGGAAAGCCCATCTCGCGCGCCGTCGGAATCTTGTAGTCGCGGAACGAGGGGTTCTCAATGCGCCCCTGGCGGCTGCGCACCTCCTCATAGAGAGCGTAGCCGACGCCTTGCGCCAGCGCCCCGTGAATCTGGCCGGCCAGCGCCTGGGGTTCGAGGACCTTGCCCACGTCGTGCGCGGCGACGGCGCGCAGAATGGCGACCTCGCCCGTTTCGCGGTCCACCTCTACCTCCACCCCCTGCGCCCCGTAGGCGTAACAGGCCGAGAGGTTGCCGCGCCCCTCCTTCCAGTCCGGCAGGTCCGTGGGCGGCTCGTAGAACGCCTCGGCGGCGATCATCTCGCCCTGCCGGCCGCGGAAGTGCGCCGCGCGCAGGAAGCGCGCCAGGTCGAGCCGCAACCACGACTCGGCGGGGGCGTCGCGGAGGAAGAGAGCGCCGTCTCGGAGGTCGAACGCGCCCGGCCGCGCCGCGGCCGCCGCCACGTCGAAATCGGGCGCGCGATAACCGGGATGTTCCCGGCGGTAGGCTGCGAGGCTCTTCTCGATCTCAGCCGGGAAGAGCGCGGGCGCCAGCGCGAAGAGCCGCTCGCGGACCAGCGCCGCCGCGCGCAGGGCGGCGTGGCAGGCGATGAAGGCCCCGCGGCTGGCGTGCGTGCCCACGTCCCAGGGGCAGGTGGCGGTGTCGGTGGGGTTGATGGCCACCTGCTCCGGCCGCACGCCCACGGCGTCGGCCACGGCCAGCGTGAGGGCGGTGTGCAGCCCCTGGCCCATCTCCACGCCGCCGCAGGAGACGCGCACCGTGCCGAAGTCGTCGAGCCGTAGCGCCACGCCGCCGCCGTCGCTGCGGTAGATGCGCGCGCCGCCGCCCACGTGCACCAGCGCGGCCATACCCACTCCTTTGGAACGTGAGGGAGGTGGGAGCGGCGGAGCGTGCGACGAGCGCCCATGCCCACGCTCCTCCGTTCCCCCGTTCCCCCGTTCCCGCCCCCGGTCCGCCGCGCTCCAGTTCAGCCCGCGCGCCACGGCGTCAAGACACTGCGCCAGGCCGCAGGTGGTCACCCGCAAGCCCATGGGGGTCACCTCCCCGGGCTGGTTGCAGTTGACGCGCCGCAACTCGAACGGGTCGATGCCCGCCTGCCTCGCCAGGTCGTCCAGGTTGCTCTCGATGGCGAAGGTCACCTCCGGGTTGCCGTACCCGCGCATGGCTTGGCAATAGGTGTTGTGGGTGTAGACCAGCCGGGCGGAGAAGCGCACGTTGGCGACGCGGTAGAGCGAGGTGGCCGGGACCATCATCACCGTGGGGTAGGTGGCGCCCCACGACGTGTAGGCCCCGTTGTCCTGGGTCACTTCCACCTCGCGGAAGGTCAGGCGGCCCGACCCGTCGCACCCCTGGGCCACGCGCACCTGCGCCGATTGCCGTGGCGACAGAAAGGCGAACTCCTCTTCCCGATCATAGACGATCCGCACCGGGCGGCCGGTGCGATGGGCCAGGAGGATGGCGATGTACTCGTAGGCGTGGGTGTCCAGCCCGGTGCCGAAGGCCCCGCCCAGCGTGGGCACGATGACCCGCGCGGTCCGCCCCGGCAACCCCATCGCCTCCAGCGCCTGCCGGTAGTCGCGCTGGGCGAGGAAGGGAATCTGGGTCTTGGCCCACATCGTCAGATCGCCGGCCGCGTCCATCTCCGCGATGCACCCGGCGGCGCCCAGGCAACACTGCTGGATGCGCGGCGTTGAGAAGACCCCCTCTGCCACCCACCGCGCCGCGCGCCGCCCCGCCTCCAGGTCGCCGGACTCATGGCGATAGTCCAGCGGCACGACGTTCGACGCCAGGCGGCGCCCCCGCGCGTCGGTCTCATGCACCAGCGGCGCGCCCTTCGCCAGCGCCTCCTCCACCGTGTGGACCGACGGCAGGCTCTCGTACTCCACCTCGATCAACTCCACGGCCTCCGCCGCCACCCGCGGATCGGTGGCCGCCACGGCCGCGATCTCGTCGCGGAACTGCCGCACCACCCCCCGCTTGAGCGCCACGTTGTCGCGCAGAAAACCGATGCGAATCTCCGGCGTGTTCTCGCCGGTGATCACCGCGTGCACCCCCGGCAACCGCTCCGCCCGCGTGGTGTCGATGCGCCGGATGCGCGCGTGCGCGTGGGCGCTGAACTTGATCTTGCCGTGCAGCATCCCCGGCCGGACCAGGTCCGAAACGTACCGTGCGCGCCCCGTGGCCTTCTCCGCGCCGTCGGGCCGCCGCGCCGGCCGGCCGATGTGGTGCCCCTCACCCATGCCCCGCGCCTCCCGTCGCGCCGCGCTCGTTCCAGCCCCCCGTCCCCAGACCCTGGCCACGCGCCACGTGGACCGGGAGCCGGGATTATACGGGTTCCGCGGCGCGGCGAGATAGCAAGGCGTGGAAACGTCGCTTGGGGCGCATGGCCCAATCCGCGAGCGCAAGCAACAAGTCGCGGGGCGAGGGGCGCGGGACGAGGGACGAGGGGCGCGGAGCGAAATAGGAACCGCGAGCGTCAGCGACCGGTCCACCCTCACGGGCGGCTCGCCAGTTCGTAGTTCCGCCGTGAGGCGGTCCGCCAGATTGTGGCGTCAGCGACCGCGCCGCCCTCACGGGCGCACTACCAACGGCGGTTGGTGGTTCCGCCGTGAGGCAGCGCGCCGCCGCTCGTAGTTCCGCCGCAAGGCGGCGCGCCGCCGCTCGTAGTTCCGCCGTAAGGCGGTCCGCGCGACGCTCCCACCGGCGCGCCTTTCCCCATTCACGCTTTTCCGCCCTTCTCTCCGACGCCCGCACGGAGACCACTACGGACACCCGCCGCCCCCCACCCCGTTCACAAATCCGCGACAAAATAAATTCGGTTTTCCGCTTGCGATCCCCCCCCGCACCTTCCGTACCATGCGACCTGGGGTGGAGGAAACATCGGCGTTTCCTCGGCGAACGCTCCCGGAACCGAAAGCAAGGATCGAATCGATATGTCCGGCCCGCTCCAATACCAGGTTGAAGGCATTTTCACCGTTCCCGGCTCGACCGGCGGCTCGCTGGTGGTGCAACTCAAGGTGCGGACCGACCGCCACTTCCTGGAGTTACACCTGATCGGCCGCGTCAACTTCACGGTCTCTGGGG
>JACQVU010000378.1 GCA_016209585.1 Planctomycetota bacterium | reverse complement strand
GGCGGCCAGCAGGGCGGCGGGGGGCGGCCCCGCCTCGTGCCGCCCATCGCCGAGTTGCGCATGGTGAAGAAACAGCAGGAAGACCTGGTGGAGCGTTTCAAGCGTCTCGAACAGCAGGTGCGGGCCGGCGGCGGCAAGGAGATCGACGCCCGCGAGCGCAAACTGCTGGAGCGGCTCTCGTCGCTTCAGGGCGCGCTGAAGCGCAAGACCAGTGAGTTCGGCCAGCGTGCCGGCGTGATGGAAGGAGAGGAAAAGTGAAACCCATGCGCACCCTCATCGCCACCGCTCTCGCCGCGCTCACGGGGTCGCTCGTCCTGGCGCTCGGCGGGGCTTCGCTCTCCGCGCAGGAGGGGGAGACGCCCGAGGCCGGCGCCCAGGCTCCCACCGCCGCGCCCGAACCCGCCGCCTCCCGCCCCGGTGAGGGAACGGACGGCGCCGCCCCCACGGAGGGCGCGCCCGGCGCGGCGCCGGCCGGCGAGGGCCAGGGGCAGCCGCGGCCCCAGCCGGCGGCGCGGCCGCCTCGTCGTCCGGTCGCCCGGCGCGGAGCCGGCGCGCGCGGCGGTGGCGGGGAAGGCAAGCCGATAGGGCCGGAGGAAAGCGCGGAAGACGAGATGGCGAAGATCCGCCGCCTCTTCATCGAGATCGTGCGTCACATGGGGCGGGCGGAAGAGGGGCTGGGCCGCGCTTCGCTTCCGGAGGGAGACGAGGCGCGAAAGACCATCCAGCGCATCCGCGACGAGAACGAGAAGATCCTCGCCGGCCTGGAGGAACTGGCGCGGAGCCAACCCGACAAACAGTCCACCGGCGCGGCCTCCGCGAAAGAAGGCGCTCCGCCCGAAGGCGCCCAGCCGCCGCCGGCCGGCGGGGCGAAGGGCGAGCAGGCCGCCGCGCTCGGCAAGATCGACGAGTTGTTCAAGGCCATCAAGGAGCAACAGCAACAGTCCGCGCAGCGCCTCCAGGAACTGATCAAGGTCGCCGAGAAGATGAAGGCCCAGCAGCAACAGCAACAGCAGCAACAGCAGAAAGAAGAGCAGGAGCGGCAACAGAAGGAAGATGAACTGCAGAAGATGCCCAACGACGAGCCGCACAGCCCGCGCCGCAACCCGCCTCCGGACCAGCAGCCGCGCCGCCCGGAAGAGAAGGTGAAACACCGGCGCGACGACTCCGCCTGGATCGCCACGCTCCCGCCCAAGGAACTGGAGCAACTCGCCCGCGCGGAGCGCGAGGAGGCCCTCAAGCAGCATCAGAAGGCCACGCAGAAGTACTTCAAAGACATGAGCGAGAAAGTCCCGCCTGAGGGCGGCGGCGACTAGGTTGTCCGCGCCAGTTCACGTCAGGCGCGTCGCGCGCTCCGGCCTGGAGAGTGACGACTGACAGCGGTCCGAGCGATCCATGGCCGCGATTGACTGGGAAAGCGTCCTCGCCGAGTCGCTCGACGACTTCCGCGCGCTGTTGCGGATAAACACCACCAATCCCCCCGGCAACGAGTGGCCGGCGATTGAGTTCCTCGCCTCGCGGTTGGCGCGGGAGGGCATCGAGCCGAAACTCTTCCGGAGCGTGCCGGGCCGGGGCAACCTCGCCGCCCGCCTGCGGGGCGCGGGGCGCGCGCCGCCGCTCATGCTCTCCGGCCACGTCGACGTGGTCCCGGCCGAGCGTGGCCGCTGGTCGCGCGACCCCTTCGGCGCGGAAATCCACGACGGCCACCTCTACGGCCGCGGCGCCGTGGACATGAAAAACATGGTGGCCATGGCGCTCACCGTGTTCCGGCTGCTCCACCGTCTCGGCGCGCCGCTGGCCCGCGACCTGATCTTCTGCGCCGTCTGCGACGAGGAGGCCGGCTGCGAGTACGGCTCCGCCTGGATGGTGAAACACCACCCCGACGAAGTGCGCGCCGAGTACTGCCTCACCGAGGTGGGCGGCTACACCCTTCATCTTCTCGGCCGCCGCTTCTGCCCCGTGCAGGTGGCTGAGAAGGGCTGTTGCCGGCTCGCCATCACCGCCCGCGGAAAACCCGGCCACGGCAGCGTGCCCCGGCCCGACGCCGCCCTGCCGCGGCTGGCCCGCGCCGCCGCGCTGCTGGGAACCCGCCGGTTGCCGATGCGCGTCACCAGGAGCGCCCGTGCCTTCGTCGACGGCCTGGCCCGCGGCCTTTCCTGGCCGCGCTCCGCCTTCGTGCGCCGGCTGGTCACCCCCGGAATCGGCGACTTCCTGCTGGATCACGCCTTCCCCGACCGCGACAAGGCCGCGGCCTTCTCGGCGCTGCTGCGGAACACCGCCAACCCGACGATGATGCGCGCCGGCGAGAAGATCAACGTGGTGCCCCATGAGGCCGTGCTGCGCGTCGACGGCCGCATCCTGCCCGGCGTCACCCCCGAAGAGTTCATGGCGGAAGTGCGCGAGATCATCGGCGAGGGATTCGAGGTCCAGGTCACCGACCACGCCGAGGGGCGCGAGCACCCCCACGACGACCCCATCCTCGGCGTCATCGCCCACGTCATGGCGCGGCTTGACCCCGGCGCCATCGTCATTCCCTCCATCGTTCCCGGCTACACCGACTCCGGCAACTGGGGCGCGCTCGGCACGAAGTGTTACGGCTTCTCACCCATCAGGCTCGGCGAAGACGACCAATTCATGAGCCTCTTTCACGGCGACGACGAACGCATCCCCGTGGAGGGCTACCGCTTCGGCGTCCGCGCGCTCTTCGACGTGGTGTGGGAAATGGTCACGATGAGCGCGCTTCCGGTGGGGTGACCCCGGCCGCCAAGGGTCAGCGGCGCGGGGCGGGGGGCGAGGGGCGCGGGG
>JACQVU010000368.1 GCA_016209585.1 Planctomycetota bacterium | reverse complement strand
CCGCGGCGCTCTCCCGCCAGGCCGCGGCGCTCGGCGTCGGCCACACGCGCCACCTCTCGTGGGCCGGGCTGGGCGCGGCCCTGCTGGGTGGCATCGTCCTCTGGCGGCGCAGCCGCCGGCTCTGGCTGGGGTTGGCGGGATCGTTCGCGGCTTCCGGGGTCTTCTTCTTCGTGCTGCTCGCCCTGCCCTATGACCCCTTCGCCTCTGCGGGCATCGATCTCATGCGCCGGGAGGTCGTGGAGCGATTCTTCGTCGCGCCCGAACTGCTGCTCTGCTTCGCGGCCGGCCTCGGATGCGCCGCGTGGACGCGCTGGCGCCCCGTCGCCTCCGCGGGGCGGGGCGGGATGCGGCGCTGGGGCGTGGCGCTGCCGATCCTGTTGCCAGCCTTCCTCCTCTGGCGCCACTTCCCGGACGCCGACGCCTCGAACCGGTACTACTTCCGCGATCTGGGCGAGAACGTGCTCCGCACCGTGCCGCCGGAGGCGATCATCTTTCGCCGCGACTCCACCGCCGTCTTCGCCACCTGGTGCCTGCAACAGGCGGAGGGCATGCGGCCCGACGTGGTGGTCATCACGCCTCCCGAGGCGCGCGGCGGGCAGACTCGGGAGTGGTACGTGCGGCAAGTCCGGCGGCGGCGCCCCGAGATTCTGGCCGGCGCCGTGGAGTTCAACGCGATCGAAGCCCGCCTCCGCGAGACCTTTCCGCCCGCGGCGGACGGCGCCGAGCACCTCGTCTACGCCGTGTGCGCGCGCAACATCGGCCGCCGCCCCGTGTACTTCGATGAGTTCGTCCCCCCGCTGGCCGACCACCTCGTGCCCGAGGGCATTCTGTACCGGCTGCTGGCCGTGCCGCTTTCGCCGGCGGAGCGCGTTCTGGCGCTGGGTCTCGGCGCGGAGGTGTTGGAACGCCAGTACCGCTACCGGGGCCTCTATGCCCTCGAGGCCGTCGAGAACGACGGCGCTTGCCGCCGGGCGATCTTCACCTATTCGGCGGCGCACGCCAGTTTCGCGCGGGAGTACCTTTCGTTGGCGCGCCTGGACCGCGCGTTGCATCACGCCCTGGAAGCCGTTCGGATGCATTCCCAGTGGCCCCCGCACCACCGGCTCCTTGCGAGCGTGTATCGCGCCCTGGGCGACGACGAGGCCGCGGCCGAGCACGAGGCCCGCGACCGCGCCCTGATGCCGCTGTTCCGGAACCTCCTCGAACCCGGCTCTTAGAACCGTCGGTCAAACCCACGTCTCGCCGTGCGCGGGGCTTGGCGCCAACTTTCGGGAAGCCCCGGCGATTGTGAAGCGAATCACGCCGCCGGCGCTTGCGCTTGGGGATCGGAACGTTATCCTGTCAAGGCCATGAAGGCATCCGAGATCACCGGCGACGTGAGCGTCGATAGCGTCGTGGCCGCCATTCGGGAGAGGGTTCGCACCCGCCCCCTGGCGGTGGCGTCCGGGGACAACGGCAACGGGGCGACCGCCGCTCCCGCCGGCTCCTCCGCCGCGCCGCCGGAAAAGGAGGTGGTGCTGGACCAGCAGTCGTTGCAGGACATCGAGTTCATGAACCAGCGGTGGGACACCTGCAACATCCCGATGCTCAACCATCACGGGGTGCTGGTGACGCTGGTGAAGCGGATCGTCAACCGCGTGATCCGCTTCAACACTTTCTGGCAGGCGACCTTCAACAGCGCGGCCACGCGGGTGGTGGGGGCGCTGGCGCTGCGGTTGCACGCCGTCTATCGCAACCTGCTCCACGTGGCCGAGGCGCAGAACGATCTCCACCGCCGCCTGCGCGATCTGGAGAAGCGAGTGCGGGCGCTGGAAGAAGACAACGCACGTCCGCGGGGCTGACGCCGAACGGCGGCTGGCCAAGCGGCGGCCTCCGCCGGCGTTCTATTTCGCGGGGATCACCACCTTGGCTGGCGCGCTGTTCGCCGCGCCCGCGGCCGCGGCCGCAGCCGACGGTTTGCCGAGGTCGGCGAGGCCGGCCGGCAGGGGCGCTCCGTACGTCGGCGGGCGGCGTTCGAGGCGGGTCATGCGCAGGGTGTTGCCCGAGGATTTGAGGTGCGGGGTGTGGTCTGGCTCGTAGCCGTACACGTCTTTGAAGGTGCGATAAGCGCCGGCGCCGTTGCCGATCTCGATGTCGGTGGTGGTGAAGAAGTTGGGGTGTTCGTACCCTGCCGCGTGGGTAAGGGCGATGACCTCTTTGCGCAGCGTCTGGACGTAGCGGTGCAGGCGCAGTGACTGCACCTGGGGGTCGAGGCCGGCCATGAGGCGCGGGTTCATGGTGGCGACGCCGGCCGGACACTTGCCCGTGTGGCAGCGCTGGGCCTGGATGCAGCCGATGGCGAGCATGGCCTCCCGCGCGACGTTGACGAGGTCGGCGCCGAGCGCGAAGGCCTCGACCACCTTGTCGGGGAATCCGAGTTTGCCGGAGGCGATCCAGGTGATCTCGCCGGCGACCCCCGCGTCGAGGAAGACCTTGTAGACCCGCGCGAAGCCGATCTGGAACGGCAGGGCGACGTGGTCGGTGAAGGTGAGCGGGGCCGCGCCGGTGCCGCCTTCGCCCCCGTCGATGGTGATGAAGTCGGGGCCGCGGCGGTTCTTCTTCATCTCTTTCGCCAGGGCCTCCCAGGCGTCGAGTTTGCCGACGGCCGACTTGATGCCCACAGGCAGGCCGGTGGCCGCGGCGACGCTTTCGATGAAATCGAGCATTTCCGGCACGGTCGAGAACTCTTCGTGGCCGTTGGGCGAGATGCAGTCTTTCCACGGGGGGATGGCGCGGATGGCGGCGATTTCGGGCGTCACCTTGGGCCCGGTGAGCACCCCCCCCTTGCCGGGCTTGGCGCCTTGCGACAACTTGATCTCAATCATCTTAATAGTGGGGGTGCGCTCCAGTTCCCGCCGCACCACGTCAAGCGAGAACTTGCCGGACCCGTCGCGCGCCCCGAACTTGCCCGTGCCGATCTGCCACACCACGTCGGCCCCCAGCCGGTGGTAGGGGGAAACGCCCCCCTCGCCGGTGTTGTGGTAGCAGCCGGCCAGCCTGGCGCCCAGATTGATGGCGGTGTGCGCCGCCCGGCCCAGCGCGCCGTAACTCATGGCCGAGATGTTCACGATGCTGTTCGGCCGGTAGGGCCTGGCGCGGTTGTGGCGGGCGCCGATGTTCTTCCAGCAGGGGATGTCGTAACTCTCATGGTGGTCGAAGGCCTTGTCCACCCCTTCCAGGCGACTATCGTTTTGCGGGCGCCAGGGGAAGCCGGCCTGCTTGATGATGGTGTAGCCCTGGCGGTAGAGGTCGTCGTCGGTGCCGAAGCCGAAGAAGTTGTTCTTGCCTTCCGACGAATTGTACACCCACTCGCGCTGGGCGCGGTGGAAGGGGCGTTCTTCGCGGTTGTGGGCCACGATATACTGGCGCAGTTCCGGGCCGATCTCGATGAGGAAGTAGCGCAGGTGCCCGAGGACCGGGAAGTTGTGCAGGACGGCCCGCCCCTTCTGCGTGAGGTCGTGGAAGAGCACCACGACGACCCCCACGACCAGGAAGAGGCCGCCGACCAGCAGCGCGGCTTCCCACCACCGCAATCCCGCGAACCACTCGGAAGCCGACGCCACCAGAAGGAGGTGTCGTGGACCCATGATGTCACCGCCGCACGCGGCCCTGTTCGTCAACCTGGTACATGGCGCGGTAGTAGTCCTGGTAGGCGCCGCTGGTCACGTTGGCAACCCAAGCGGCGTTCTCCCGGTACCAGGCGATGGTGCGGGAGAGCCCCTCCTCGAACGCCACGCGCGGCGCCCACCCCAACTCGGCCATGATCTTCGAAGGATCAATGGCGTAGCGCCGGTCGTGGCCGGGGCGATCCGCCACGAACCGGATGAGGCTCTCCGGCTTGCCGAGTCGCCGGAGAACCAGTTTGACCACGTCGAGATTGCGCCACTCGTTCTTCCCCCCGACGTTGTACACCTCCCCCGGCCGGCCGCGCTCCAGCGCCAGGAGCAGCGCCGCGCAGTGATCCTCCACGTGCAGCCAGTCGCGCACGTTCATGCCGTCGCCGTAGACCGGCAGTTGCCGGTCATGCATGGCGTTGGCGATCATCAGCGGCAGCATCTTCTCGGGGAACTGGAAGGGGCCGTAGTTGTTGGAGCAGCGGGTGACGATGGCGCCGTAGCCGTGAGTGCGAGCGAAGGCGCGGCAGAGCAGGTCGGCCGCCGCCTTGGCCGCGGCGTAGGGCGAGTTGGGGGCCAGGGGGGTCTCTTCGGTGAAGCACCCGGTCTCGCCCAGCGAGCCGTACACTTCATCGGTGCCCACCTGCACGTGACGCTTCACCCCCCGGCGCCGGCCAACGTCGAGCAGCACGTGGGCGCCGAGGACGTTGGACCGGATGAAAACCTCGGAGTCGGCGATGGAGCGATCCACGTGCGTCTCCGCGGCGAAGTTGATCACCGCCTCGATGCCCTGGTCGGCGATGGTCCGCTCGACCACCGCGGCGTCGCAGATGTCGCCCTTGATGAACTGGTGCCGGGGGTCGCCGCGCGCCGAGGCCAGGTTCTCCAGGTTGCCCGCGTAGGTCAACTTGTCAAGGTTCCACACCCGCCACGCCGGCCGCTCGCGCAGCACGTGCAGCACGAAGTTCGACCCAATGAAGCCGGCCCCGCCGGTGACCAGTAGCCGCATCGCCAGTTGTCAGTTGTCAGTTGTCAGTTG
>JACQVU010000366.1 GCA_016209585.1 Planctomycetota bacterium | reverse complement strand
TGGGGGGTCGGGGTTGGGGGGGGGGGGGGGGCGCTGCTCGGGTGGTCGGGGAGGCGGGAGTCGCGGGCGATGCGCTCGGCCATTTCGCGCCCGGGCCGGAACTTGACGATCCTGCGGACCGGCACTTCGACCGGTTGGCCGGTGCGGGGGTTTCGGGCGTGGCGCGACCGGCGCTCTTTGACCTCGAAGACGCCGAAGTCGCGCAGTTCCATGCGGCCGTCAGCCTTCAGGACGTCGATGATGGCGTCAAACGTGCCCTGGACGATGTTCCGCGCGCTCACCTGGGTGACGTTGAACCTCTCGGCGAGGATCAGGGCGAGTTCCTTCTTGGTCAGTGGCACGGTGGTTCTCCTGGTGCTGACAACTGACGACTGACAACTGACGACTGACAACTCGCCTCAGGCTGTCAGGCTTCGCGGTCAACGATCAGCCCCTCCCCGCGCTCCAGACGGTTGAGCCAATTCTGGATGAACGTGGGATCGATGGCGCAAATCACCCGATTCCCGAACGCCTTGGTGGTGGAACCGTCGGCCAGGTTCTCAATCACCAGGATCTCTCCGCCCTCGGCGGATTGGAGACGGACGCGCTGGTTCCGGCCGCTCTTCTCCAGCGCCCCGTTGATGCGGTCGATGGCCAGGCCCAGTTCCACGCGCTCCTGCTCCGTCAACTCGCGGCGCTCCTCCCGCTCCGGCTGACGCCCCTGCTGCTCGCGCCGGCCCTCGTCGCGGGGCCGGACGCGCCAGCCGGCCGCCTGCGCCGGACGCGGACCAAGCCCGGCCGGGCGGGGCACGCGAAGATCGCCGCTGGCGTTGTCCATGAGTCAAGCCCCCGTCGCGGCCGCGCCCGCGCTCGCGCTCGCGCCGGCGGGCGTCTCCGCCGCGGCTGGCGCGCCGCCGCTCGTAGTTCCGCCGTGAGGCGGTCCGCTTTCTGACGCCCTCACGGGCGCACTACGAACCGGCGTCTCCGCCGCGGCCACGGCGGGGTCTCCCGCGACCGGCTCCAGCAATGGTTGGGATGCGCCGCGCTTGCGCCGCAGGTGGCTGCGGATGGCGTGAATGGCGCGCTCCGCCTCGCTCTCCACCACGGTGAGGCTGGCGGGAAAGCGGATGCCGCGGGCGTGGTACTCGGGCGCGAAGACGGCGGTGAAGGCGGCGACGATCTTGGCGGCCGCGGCGCCGTCGAGCAGCGTCATGCGGGCCGAGTCGCCGCTGGCCACGGTGAGTTGGAAGGTGGTGGTCCAGGCGAGGGCCGCGCCGTCGCACAGTTTGGCCGTGGACTTCTCGGGCGTGGTGGTGGCCGACACCACGTCGGCCAGGAAGAACTCCCGCGTGATCTCGCTATCGGCCTTGCCGCCGATGTGGTCGTAGAGGCAGGCGAAGGTGGAGAGTTGTTCGGGCGTGATGAAAATGAACTGGTAGTAGCAGGCCGCGAAGCGGATGCGGCCGTCGCCGGCGCCCGCCCGCATCACCTGCATCACGGCCTTCAGGTCGCCGGTCTGCACGCCCAGGAGGTCTTCCTGCTGCAGCACGGCGGCGGAGGAGATGACGATGGGCGGCTCCAGGAGTTCGGCGCGGGAGAGGTCGACGCGCTCCAGCGCCAGCGACGTGAGCATGTCGATGTCGCGGCGCAGGACGCCTTCGATCTCCTGGTCGGTCGGCGACGGCGGCACGCATCGCAGGATGCCGGCCAGTTCGGCGCGCAGCCCCCGCGCGCGCCGCTGGTCGAAGGCCATCCAGCCCAGGAACGCGAGCGCGACGACACCGAACGTGGCCCCGACCGGACGGGCGTCGGCCAGCCACATGGCGAGGGCGAGCAAGACGAAGGCCAGAGCCGCGAGACCCATGCGGGAGACGCGCACTTGCAGTTTCGTGGCCTCCTGGTGGTGCGGCAGCGCCGCGGCGGTGGGATAGAGGTAGTAGTAGAAGTAGTCCCACACCGGCCGGCGCGCTTCCGGGAGGCGATCGTTGCGGTAGGCGCCGCCGCGAACGTATCGCCAGAGCAAGCCTTCCCACCGCTCGGCGTCCGCCGCGATCCGGCGCGTTCGCTTGCGTTCGGCGCGGTCCACGTGATCTTCCTTCCCGCCCGCGGCCGCGAGCGTCGAATCGTACGATACCCCGCCAGCGCCCCGGAGTCAAACGCGGGTTTCACCGCGGGGGGGCGGGGGTCAGGGATCGGGAGCGTATCGCAACATCCGCTTCGCCGGCTCCGCCGCCCCGGGCCGGCCGCGCACCCAGGCTTCGGTGAACGCCATGTGGCAAATCGCCTCGCGCCGCCAGGTGAAGGTGACGTGCAGCCGGCCGTCGCCGCCCTGGGAGATCGAGGGGTACGAAAACTCGCCGGATTCCTCCACCAGGTTCCGTTTCACCGCGAAGGTCGCGCCGTCGTCGTCGGAGAGGCCGACGGTGAGCGGCGTCCGCGCTCCCTCGACGGCGGAGTCGTTGTACAAAAGGGCTATCGCCCCCGAGGCCAGGCGCAGCGCGTCGACCGCCGCGTTCGGGTTCGGAATCCCGCGCCCCTTCGCCGGCGCGGACCAACTGACGCCGCCGTCCGTGGAGCGCGACTCCCACAAAACGCCGCCCCCGCCGAAGTTCCGCATCCAGGCCACCAGGTCGCCGTTCTTCAGTTCCACCACCGCCGGCTGGATGTTGCCGCACGGCTCGCTCGTGACGCGGGCGGCGCCCTCCGCCCACGTCAGGCCGCCATCGCCGGAATGATAAAAGAAACTCCGCCCCGCCCGCTCGTCGTAGGCCGGCAGAATGACCGCTTCGCGGCGCTCTTCCGGCGCCCGCGGACCGACGCTCACCGGCTTGTTCCGCAGCAGCGCCCCACGCTCCCGGCGAAAGACGGCCGGTTCGCTCCAGGTCTTGCCGCCGTCGTCGGAGGTCTGGTGTTTCAGGATCGCCGCTTCCCAGGACTCGCCGAAGTAGTACCAGGTGTTTTCCTCGATGGTGGCGAACCAGAGATGCAGGCGGCCATGCGCGTCCTCCCACAGCACCGGGTTGCCCTCGCTGCGGTCGGGGGTGTCAGCCACGACGCGGGGCGGCTCCCATTCCGCGGCGCCGGCGGGCAGGCGGGCGAGCACGATGGCCACGTCGGCGCAGCGCTCGTCGAACCCCGTGTACCAGGCGGCGACCAGGTCGCCGTTCCGCAGCGCGCACACCGTGCTGCCGTGCGCCGTGGACCAGCGATGCGCGCGATAGTGCCAATATCCGCCACCACCGAGCAGGGCGGCGAGGAGCAGCGCGGCGAGGAGCAGGCGTTTCACCGCGTCAACCCAGGGAGCAGGCCCCCGGCCCGCGCGGGTCGCCACACGTGCGGCAGGGACCCGGCCGCGGCGGAGCCTTCGCCCCGGCCCTGGCGTTCACGGCGAAGGTGGAGAACTGTTTCTCCAGCCGCCGGCTCTTGCAGCGCGGGCATTCGGGCTTGGCGTCGCCGACGACGAGGGCTTCAAAAGGCGTCTGGCAGTCCAGACAGACGTACTCGTAAAGCGGCATGCATGGTTCTCCTTCAGGGCCGGCGCGGGCCAGCCCACGCGGAAAGAGCGGGAGCACGCCCCCTCACTCCAAGGCCGGTCGCCGACGCTCCCGGCTCCTGCCCAGCCGCCGCGGCCAGTTGGATGACGCGGCCAGCCGCGGGCATGGTGGCCGGCACGTCGCCCAGTGTATCCCACGGAGCGTCCAGCGGCGAGATCCGCGCCGGCGGTGATGCTCTTTGCGGTCGGCCGGGGGCTTGGTATCCTATTCCCGGTCGTCGCGGGAAAGGATCGGAGGGTCATGTCCCATCGCGCGAGCGTCCCCCCACTCGTGGTCGGCCTCTTCCTCGTCGCGCTCTTCGCCTGGGCGTGCGGCGGGGGCGGGGGAGGCTCTTCGTCGCTCTCCCCGGCGTCCGGCGGCTCCACCGGTGCGGTGGCCGGCTTGGCCTACGGCGGCCCGGTGGGGGCGGGGGCGGTGAAGGTCTATCGCCTGGCCGCCAACGGCCAGCGAGAGACGACGGAGATCGGCAAGGCCACCACTTCCGCCGACGGTCTTTTCGACATCAACATCGAGCAGTCGAAACTGACGATGGCGCTGCTCATCGAGGTTTCAAGCGGCTCCTACCTGGAAGAGGCCGGCAACCTGAAGGACCCGGTGCTCGTCGAGGCATCGAACCCCCTGCGGCTGGTTCTCCCCTCCGGGCTGGCCTCGTACCGGGGGCTGGCCTGCACCCCCATCACCACCATCGCCGCGAACTACGTGCTCTCAAAGACGCCGTCGGCGACCTTGCCGCTCGACCTGCTCATCACCAACGCGAACCGGATGGTGGGCGACCTGTTCGGGGTGGAGGCGATCGCCACCAATCAGCCGCGCGACGTGACGAAGGCGATAGCGAACATCGACGTGAACGACGCGCAGGTGAAGAACGGCTTCGTGCTCGCCGGCATCTCGCAGGAGGCCAAGGCCAAGAACGCCACCAGCATGCACATGGCGGCGGCGTGGTCGGCCGACCTGTCGGCCGATGGGCGGCTCGACGGCCTGGGCACGGGCGGCACGGCGGTGGCCATCGGCACGTCGGGCGCCACGCTCTCGGCCACGTCGGCGCGGGCGGACCTGGCGGCGGCCATAGACCAGTTCGCCAGCGGCGTCAACAACCGATCGGGCGCCAGCGGCACCGACACCAACGCGCTGGAGACGGCGGTCAGCGGCCTGCCGGTGGCCGCGCCCAGCCCGCCGCAGCCCACGGGGGTCACGCCCACCACCGGCGACGCCGACGGGGGCACGAGTTTCACGATCAGCGGCTCGAACTTCGAGGCCGGCTCGACGGTCAAGGTCGGGGGCGTCGCGGCCACCGGAGCGACGGTCAACACCGCCGCCACGCCGCAGACCATCACCTTCACCGGGCCGAAGGCGGGCGCGGGAACGCACACGGTGACCGTGACCAACCCCACCAGCGGGTTACAGGCGCAGTTGACGGCGGCGGTGACGCTGGCGTTGAGCAACGGCCCGCCCACGGCCGTGGTGAAGACGCCGGGAACGACGGTGAGCGGCGACGCGGCCATCATTAAGTACACGCTCAGCGATCCGAACTCGGACCCCTGCGGCATCACGCCGGAATACTCGATCGACGACGCCAAGACCTGGCTGGCCTGCACCGACGGCGCGGGCGGTGACGGGCGGGTGAATCTGGTGACTTCTCCCACCGGGCGGGATCACGAGTATTCGTGGAAGTCGTCGGCCGACATCCGTAACACCTTCGTCACGAACGCCCGGCTGCGCGTCACGCCCAGCGACGGCCGGACGGGAACGCCCACGGCGACGCCCAGCGACCCGTTCGTGGTGAACAATTCGCCCAGCCTGTCGAACAGCCCGCCGGTGGCGGTGGCGGAGACGCCGCAGGGCGAGCAGACGGGCGACCGGGTGTCGCTGATCTACTCGCTGACCGACAAGGACGGCGACCTGGCGAACGTCCGGGTGGAGTTCTCAACGCAGGGCGGCGCCCAAGCCACCTTTTCGCAGTGCACGGCCGGGTGGGGCGGCGAGGGCGCCACCCAACTCATTGCCCAGGCGACGGCGGTGCCGCACCTCTTCGTCTGGAACTCCGCTGTGGACATCCAGCGGAAACGGGAGACGAACGTGAAGTTCCGCGTCATCCCGACCGACGGCAACACCGGCGTGCTGGGAACCACCGGCGAGAGCGCGGTGTTCGTGGTCGACAACACGCAGGTTCCCGTGCCCAACACGCCTCCGACGGTCACGGAGATCACCTGCCCCGCGGCCAAGGTGGCCGGGGATTACCTGGTCTCCTACAAGATCAGCGACCCGGAGAGCAACACGGCCTCGGTCGAGGTGTACTATTCCGTGGACGGCGGCTCGTCGTTCGCGCGCGCCACCGTCAAGGCCGGCGCCGGCGACGGCGAGACCAACCTGGCCACCTCCGCCGGCGGAACCGCGCACACCTGGAACTGGGACTCGGCCAAGGACGTGGCGGGCCTCTCCAGCACCGTGGCGCTGCGCATCATCCCCTTCGACGCGCCCTCGGGCACGAACGTGCAGGGGTTCGCCAAGATTTCATGCACCTTCACGGTGGAGAACGGCACGACCCCCGTCGTGCCGCCCAGCCCCGGCACAACGGGCGACACCGGCGGGGCCATCGCGGGCACCGACATCTGGTACGTGGACTTCACCTTCGACAACGACAACAACGGCCAGGCGGACTTCGACGAAGCCGTCTTGCAGGCCGGCTTCACCCAGGCCGACATCACCGCCTGCAAGAACAAGACCCTGGAATACGTGCGCACCTGGTACCGCAACGACCCGGCCGGCGCGACGGCTGACGCCGTGAAGGTCTCGTTCACCGGCACGAAACCGACCGCCGGCAAGTCGCCGTCGGCGGGCGCTTCGACGCTGAACTTCACGAAGGGCGACTACAACCGCATGGTGATGTCGAAGGTGCCGGACCAGGGCGGGGCGGTGGGCCGGGCCTTTTTCGATTCCACCTCCAACCCCAAGGAAGAGTGCAACTGCGGCGCCTCTCCGTACATGGGCGGCGACCAACTCGGCTGCTTCGCCAACCTCTTCGCCGACTTCTTCCGTGGCAGCCCCAACCTGCCGCGCACGCCGGATGAGTTCGGCCGCCACATCTCGTCGGTGCTGGGCCATGAGATCGGCCACTCGCTCGGCCTTCAGCATTACTCCCAGAACACGCCGAATCCCCAGAAGGAACGGTACATCATGCATGCGGCCGGCCTCATCAACATCCCCGGCCTCAAGTACATCTTCGACGACGGCTCCTGGAACCAGTTGCAACAGAACATGCCCGGCCCCGGCAGGTGACAGCCCGCCGACAATCTCACGGCGCGGCTGACAACTGGCAACTGACAACTGGCGACTAACCCCGATGCTTCTCCCCCGACTCTCTCCCCTGGCGGCCGCCGCGCTCCTGGCTGGCTCCATGCTCGCCGTCGCGACGCCGGCGTTCGCCGACGTCGGCGCCGAGAAAGAGACCACGCTCCTGGCCCTGGCCGAACGGGCCGACCGCATCGTCGCCGGCGCCATCAGCGCCGCCCTGGATGAGAACGGCGCGCTCCGCGTCACCGTGGCCGCCGAGGTCAAGCCCGGCGTCGTGGGCGGCGCCGACGTGCGCGTCGCCCCTCCCGAAGTGGGCGTCAACCCCGTCGCCAAACCCGGTCAGCGCGGCGACACCACCGCCGTCATCGCCCTCTCCGGCGTCGGCGGCGGCTGGTCGGTGCGCGGGTGGGAGCGGGGCATCATCACAAACGAGGAAGCCGACCCGGCCAGCATCCGGAACGCGTTGACCGGCTACCTCGGCATCATCCGCTCGCAGAGCGATCCCGCGTCGCGCGACGAGACGCTCGCCACGCTGCTCGTCTCGCACCTTGGCAGCCCGGTGGAGCGCATCCACCGCGACGCCGCGCTGTCGCTGGCGGACCCCCGCTTCGTTCGCTTCCTGGCCGCGCGGGTAGACACCCTGGCCGAGTTGTTCGCCGTGCATCCGGGCGACGCGCTCTTCCGCATGCGTCTGTGCGACCTGCTGGGCGCCGTCGGCGGAGAACCGGCCTTGGCGGCCCTGCTCGCGGTGGCGCGTGGGGAAGACGATCCCTCCGTGCTCCGCGCGGCCGCCGCCGCGGCGAAGAGCATCGACCCCAAGAAGACGCTGGAAAGCGCGCAGGCCGGCGTGCTGGCGGCCAAAGAGTCCGCCACCAAGGCGCGCGCGCTCTGTTTCCTCGGTTGGCAGCGGGATGCCCGCGGCGTTCCCCAGGCCGCGATGCTCGCCGCGGACCCAGACCCCGTGGTGAAGGCCGTCGCCGTCGAGGCGCTGGGCCGGATCGGCGACGTCACCGCCGTTCCCACGCTGCTGCGCGTGCTCGACGCCCCGGCCGATCCCGCTGACGCCGCGCACAAGGTACGCGAGAAGACCGTCCTCGCCCTGGGAACCATTGGCGGCGAGCAGGCCCGCGCCCGGTTGACGGCCATGGCCTCGGCTGAAAGCGACCCCGCGCGCCAGGAGTTCATCCGCCTGGCTCGCGACTATCCCCACACCGTGAGCGTGGATTAGGTCCGCCGGAGAATCGCCGGAGTTCGGGAGCGCGGTCGTGAACGACAACTCCCCCGGTTCGGCGCGGGGCGCGAGATGACCACAGGCGAGGGACAAGCGGCGGGGCGGAGCGCGGTCGAGGCGAACATCGAGTATCACCGGCCGGAGGGGGTGGACCTGCTGGCGGCGCGCTTGCGGCCGCGGTTCTGCACCGGAATGGTGCATGACGTCATCCGGGCCGACTTCACGCTGGCGGCGACGTCGTTGGCCGCTCCCGCCGGGGTCACGGCGCTGGATTGCCTCACGGGGAACGGGCAGTACACGGAACATCTGCTGGCGGCCGGTTTCACGCGGGTGATCGGGGTGGACCTGTCGGAGGGCGAGATCGCCAAGGCGCGGGCGCGCTTCGCGGGGGAGCCGCGGGCGGAGTTCGTGGTTCAGGAGATCGGGGAGTTCCTGACGGCCGCGCCCGGCCCATACGACTTCATCTTTCTCGGCAGCCTGCACCACATCGAAGACTACATGGCGCTCGTCCGCCGGGCGGTGGCCTGCCTGCGGCCGGGCGGCATGGTGTACATGATTGAAAGTCCCCGCCTCGGCCGGCTGGGCCGGCTGGCGATCAAGGTGGACGAGCATCTGCACACGTTGCGGTCGTCGCCGGGCCTCTGGCTCTCGCGCGTGCTGGCGCGGCTGGGCGTGCGCGCCAGCCGCGCGAGCCGGGCGTGGAGCGGGGCGCGCCAGGCCGAGGTGCATGCGCACGCCGGGCTGGACGAGGAAGAGATCGTGGCGCAGTTGCGGGCGGCGGGATGCGACATCGTGCGGCACGAGCGCGACCTGCTGTGCGCCACGTGGGCCACGTGGCGGCTGCTGTCGCCCATCGGCTTTCGCAACGCCTTCCGGCTCCTGGCGCGCAAGCGGGAAGCGTTCCCCGATGCGGCGGGGGGAACGGGGGACGGGAAGATCACGCTGGTGGTGAAGGCCCGGAACGAGGAGCGCAACATCGTCGCTTGCCTTTCGAGTTACCGCGGCTTCGCCGACGAGATGCTGGTGGTGGACGACGGCAGCAGCGACCGCACGGCGGACCTGGCTCGCGCGCACGGGGCGCGGGTGATCGCGGGCGCCGGGAAGCGGACCACGGCGCAGGTTGACGAACTCGACGCCATCGGGTTCCGCGAAGTGCGCGCCGGCTGGATCTTCCGCTCCGACGCCGACGAGCGCCTGACGCCGACGCTGGCCGCGAAACTGCGGGAGGCGCAGCGCGACGGGCGGCACGTGGCCGTCTGCTTCGCGCGCCAGCAGTTTCTCTTCGGCGGCTGGCTTCGCCACGGCGGCTGGTTCGAGAGCAACCAGACGCGGTTCTTCCGCGCGGACGCCTGGGACCGCGGTTGGGCCTGCGCGCCGCACACCCAGCCGGCGATGAACGGGCCGGTGCTGCGGTTGCCGGCGCGCGAGGCATGGGCCACGCTGCATTTCGACTACGACACGATCAACCAGTTCATTTCCCGTACCTTCACCCGCTACGCCGACATGGAGGTGGAGGCGGCGCTGGCCCGCGGGGACGTTTTTCACCCGGCCCGGCTCTTCTGGCGGCCGGCGCGGCGCTTCCTCATCGCGCTGGTCGTCAAGGCGGGGTGGCGCGACGGGGTGCGCGGCGTGATCGCGGCCACGCTGCTGGCGATCTACGAGTTCCTCATCGAGGCGAAACTCTGGGAGGCGCGGCGGGCGCCGCCGGCGGGCAGCCGGGGGCGCGAGACGTGAACGCCCCGTCGGCGACGCGCCAGGCGCGGGACGCGGACGCCGCCCCCGGCCGCTGTCCGTGCGGCGAGCGCGGCGCGCGGCCGGTGCTCGTCTCCCGCCGCAAGCGGTTCCAGGTGGTGGAATGTCTCTTCTGCGGGCTGAAGCGGACCGATCCGCCGCCCTACCGCAGCGTTGGGGAGTCGCGCGATCTGTACGACGAGGCCGACGCGTCCAAGAACGGTCCCGGCGAGGCCACGGCGCTGCGCCACGCCGCGCGGAACATCGGGCACCTGGAGCGCCTGCTTTCGCGGCGGGCGGGGCGGTTGCTGGACGTCGGCTGCGGGAACGGCCACCACCTGGCGGTGGCGCGGGAGCACGGGTGGACGGTCGAGGGAGTGGAGATGGACGCGCGGCGCGCGGCCCGCGCGCGGGAGGTGTTCGGGTTGTTCGTGGTCCAGGGCGCGTTCGAGGAGGCGGCGGCGCGGATCGAGGGGCGGTTCGACGCGGTGCTCATGTCGAACATTCTGGAGCACCTGGTCGACCCGGTCGGCGCGTTGCGGGCGGTGGCCGGGCTGCTGGCGCCGGGGGGCATGGCCTACGTGGACGTGCCGAACTTCGCGTCGGCCCGCGTGCTGATCCTGGGCGGGAACACGCCCCACCTGGAGCCGCGGGAGCACCTCTGGCAGTTCGAGCCAGCCACGCTCGCGGCCCTGGCCCGGCGGGCGGGCCTGCGCCCGGCGGCGGTGGAGACGCGCCGGTTCAACCGCTGGTCGTGGCGGGAGACGCGGGCCGCGGCCAGCCTGTCCGGGGGCATGAGGCGGGCGGCGAACGGGCTGGCGCTGTCGGCGCTTTCCACGGCGGCGGACGTGGCGGGCGACATGCTTTACAACAGCCGGCGGGGAAACGGAGACTACATCATCATGGCGGCCGGGCGGGATCCCGCGGCGCGCCGGGAGGCGGGCGGCGCATGAAGTTCAGCATCGTCATTCCGTCGTATAACCAGGCGGCCTACCTGCGCGCCTGCCTGGAGTCGGTCGTCGCCCAGGAAGGGCCGGCGCTGGAAGTGTTGGTGTATGACGGGGGGTCGAAGGACGGCAGCCGGAGCATCGTCGAGGAGTTCGCCTCGCGCCTGGGCTACTGGCAATCGCAGCCCGACGGGGGGCAGGCCGCGGCGCTGCGGGCGGGGTTCGCGCGGGCCACGGGCGACGTGCTGGGGTGGGTCAACTCCGACGATCTGCTCCTCCCCGGCGCGCTCGCGGCGGCGGGGGAGTATTTTGAACGCCATCCGGACTCGCCTATGGTCTATGGCGACGCGGTCTGGATCGACGCGGCGGGGAAGGTCATCCGGCCGAAGCGGGAGATCCCCTTCGACTGGAATATCTTCGCGTTCGGGTACTGCTACATTCCGCAGCCCTCCTGTTTCTTCCGGCGCGCGGCGTTCGAGGCCGCGGGGGGGCTGGACCCGACGCTGGTCTGCTGCATGGACTACGATCTGTTTCATCGTCTTGCGCGGCGGGGGCCGGTGGGGCATATTGAGGCGTTCATGTCCGCGCTGCGCGACCATCCGGCGACCAAGACCAACACGTTGGGGCAACACTGGGACCGGGAGCACGCGCTGCTGGCGCGGCGCTACCTGGCGTGCGGGCCGATCGCCTACCGCGCGCGCCATCTCTGGCACCGGATGCGGCGCGTGGCGGCGCGTCTGGCGCGCGGGTGCTACCGCCCGCTGACCGAACAGGAGAGGCGCCAATGCCGGCTCCCATGACCGCCCTCACCGGGAGCGTCGTGTCGCCGGCGCCGACGGTGGCTGCGGTGACAGCCCCGCCGGCGCGGCTGCCGGCCGACGCGTGGGTCGTCACGCCCCGCGTGGGCGCGGACTGGCAGGCGCCGCGCGCGCCGGCGTGGCCCGGCCCGGTCTGGTTCCTGTTCATCTACCTGGCGGTCATCACCATTATCGGCAAGGGGCCGACCTACCTGGGCGTGCCGCCCTTCTACTGGGGCGAGATCACGCTGGTGGCGCTGGCCGCGTGGATCTATGGCCGGTCGTTCCTGCGGCTCCCCGGTCCTCGGCGGCGGTGGCCGGCGATGTTGACGTTTCTCATCGTGGTCTTCGTGGCGCAAGGCGGGGTCCAGATGTTCCTGGGCTACCGGCGGTATCGGGAGGAGGCCATCCGGGACTCCGCGCTCTGGTACTACGCGGCCTTTTTTTTCATTGGGGGGTACGTTGGCGCCTTCCCGGCGTGGGCCAACCTGCTCTGGACGCGGCTGCAGTGGGTCTGGCTGGCGGCGTTGGCCTGGTACGCCCTGAACGATCTGACGGGGAACTTCCTGGTGTTCGCCAGCCCGACGATCCCGTGGCGCGGGGTGCCGCTGCTCAGCAGTTCGGGCAGCGAGTTGGTGCAGCACGTGGCGCTGGCGGTGTTTCTGCTGGTGCTGTCGCCGGCGGGGGTGAGGCGGTTGCGGTTCCGGGGCGTGGTGTTCGCGCTGGGGATTCTGGCGGGCCTCTACCTGGTGTTCACGGCGCCGGGGCGCGGCGTGAAGGTGGCGGTGATGGTCTCGTTCCTGGTCGGTTTTCTCGCCTCGCTGGGCGGGCGGGCGCCCATCTGGCCCTTCTCGCGCATGTTCGCGGCCGGCTCCGTCGTGTCGCTCAGCGTGCTGTTGGTGGCGATCTACATCGGTCCCCAGGGCTTGGCGGCCTCGGGGCGGCTCGACCGCTTCGTGGACATCACCGAGAATGCCGGCACCGCGCGCTGGCGCCTCGTGTGGTGGCAGCGGCTGCACAACGCCGTCCAGACCAGGGACCCGTTCTACGGCGTGGGCTTCGGCGAGAGCCTTTCGCGCTACAACCCGCACCTGCAGGCCGACGTGGGGCCGTGGCAGGTGCGTTCACCCCACAACGTGAACGTCACGATCTACGCCCGGATGGGCACGGTGGGCGCCGCCATTTGGGGAAGCATCCTCGTGTTCGGTCTCGGCGGCTTGATCGTCGCGGTGCGTCGCAACCGTAATCGCTTCGGCGTGTACACCACGGAGCGCCGCAAGGAACTGACGTTCTGGCTGGTGATGCTCTTCGCGACGTGGGTGAACGCGACCTTCGGTCTCCTGATGGAAGGGCCGGTGCTTGGCGTCTGGTTCTGGTTCGCGCTCGGCTTCGCCTACGCGCGCGCCAACGGAGGCGACGGCGTGAGACCGCGCCTCTCCTGATGTCGCCGGAGACCGAGTTTCCGCGCGTGCTGGTGCTGCACAACCGCTATCGGTTCCGCGGGGGCGAGGACAGCGTCGTTGACGAAGAGACCGCCCTGCTCCGCGCGCACGGCCATGCGGTGACCCTGCACCTGACCGACAACGAGTTCGCCCTCTCCCGCGGGCGCTGGGCCACGCTGCGCGCCCTGGCCGCCGGGGCGTGGTCCCCGCCGTCCTACGAGGCCGCGCGGGCGCTTTGCCGCGAGACGCGCCCGACCGTGGCGCACGTTCACAACTTCTGGTTCCGCCTGTCGCCCTCGGTGCTGGCGGCGTGCCGGGATGAAGGCGTGCCGGTGGCGCTCTCGCTGCACAACTTCCGCCTGGTCTGCGCCGGCGCGCTCCTCTTGCGTGACGGCCGCCCCTGCGAGGACTGCGTCGGCCGCGCCCCGTGGCGCGGCGTCTGGCACCGGTGCTACCAGAACTCCTTCCTGGCCTCCGCGGCCGTGGCCCGCATGATGGCCCGGGGGCGCGGCCCGCGGGGCACGTGGGCGACGGCGGTTGACCGCTACCTGGTCCCCTCGGAATGGGCCAGGCAGGTGTTCCTGCGCGCCGGCTTCGACCCGGAACGGATCGGCGTGCTCCCGGGGTTCGCCCCGGCGCCCGCGGCTGCGGCTGGCCCGGCTTCCCCCCGCGCGCCGGGCGAGGGACTTCGCGTGGTCTACCTCGGCCGGCTCTCGGCTGAGAAGGGGCTGATCTGTCTCCTGGACGCGTGGGAACAGGCCCGGCTCGCGCCCGGCGCGACGCTGACACTCGCCGGCGACGGCCCGCTCGCTTCCCTCCTGGCGCGGCGCGCGGCCGCCGGCCCGCGGCGGGTGGTTCTCACCGGCCAACTCGCGCGCGAGCGGGCGCTGGGGCTTCTCCACGGCGCCGACGCGCTGGTGCTGCCCTCCGAATGCTATGAGACCTTCGGGCTGGTGATCATCGAGGCCTTCGCCCACGGCGTGCCCGTCATCGCCACCCGCCTGGGTGGAGTGCCGGCGCTGCTGGAGGAGGGCGAGGCCGGCCTGCTCTTTCCCGCGGGGGACCGCGCCGCCCTGGCCCATTGCCTGGAAACAGTGCAAAACGACGCCGACCTCCGCCGCCGACTCGCCGGGCGCGGCCTGGTGGCCTGGCGCGAGCGGTTCGCGGCGACGCGACACTATGAGAGCCTGATCGACGGCTACCGCGCCGCCCGCCGGGCTTTCGATCTGGCGCGCGCGACCGCGCCGTAAAGAAATGCCGCGGCAGTCTCGGCGGCGCTGGTGGCCGGCGCCCGCGGTCCGATCCGAGAGGCCCGCGGGACGGCATCTTGGTAACCAGCCGGCCGCCGGTCGATCACGCGGTTACCACCTCCGGGGGGAGAGGAACCAAGACCGTGGGAAAAGTTGTCAGTTGTCAGTTGTCAGTCAAGGGAGCGTCCCCAACCCCCGCCTTTGGGTGCTGGGTGCGGGCGGAGTACCGCGGTGTTGGGTGTTGGCAACCCGTCTCCCCGTCTCCTTGTCTCCCCATCTCCCCAGCCGGGGTGTTGGGTGCTGGGCCCAACACCCAGCACCCAACACCCAACACCGCGGTACTCCGCCCGACCCCCGGCC